>JAEZOG010000219.1 GCA_023414155.1 Cyanobacteria bacterium OH_CFB_184
TTCTATAACTAATACACCATAACTGTCAAAAATAAAGCATAAAACAAACTACCAAAAAGTGAAAGTAACTGTATATTAGAATAAAATTTCAAATTTGAGTATGTAACTTTTTTACCGATTACAAAAACAGCTATAGCAGGCAGTATAAGAGGAATCACATAGAAGTTTTTGTATACTAAACCAAGTAAAAAAATGACTGCAATTAAAAGCAAATAAACAATAAGAATATTTGCCAGCAATAAAGCTGAGTATGCTACTAATCTTGGCCATTTACCTTTATTAAAAATGAAATTCTGACCGACAATAAAAGAAAAAATAAATATAAGGTTTAAAATTAAAAATATTGATAACAATGAAATCATACTAAAGCCCCACACAATCTATCGCTACAGAGGGCTTGTGCAAATTCGACAGATTTATTATAAACAAAATGTCTTTCATTGTCATACAAAACATGATGATAACTATCTTTCAATTCTATGTATTCTTTTAATTCTGAAGATGCGTGATCATAAACGAACTTAGCGCTTTTTACACTTGTTAAATCATCCTCATTAGAATGAATAAGGAGAATAGGTGCCTTTAAATCCTTAATATTTTTACGAGTATCTTCTGATAATCTCAATAGTTCATAAACACAAGTTAATGGGTAATGATCAAGAGCAACAGTGTTTTTAGACATAAGCCCTGCGATTTTTTTTCTTATTGTAGGATTTTTAATCCCATAAGGTTCTCTTTCTGGAAACGTGTAATAAAATCTCAAAATAGTATTTAAACCAAAAGGCATAAGAAAGTTATACCAAGGAATTGTCCATCCGTCTAAATATAAGGTAGTAGAAAGCGAAATAACGCCGGTTACATCATTGTTCTTTTCAGCAAGATTAATGGCAATAACAGCACCAAGACAAAGTCCTGACAAGAAAAATTCTTTATACTTTCCTCGTAATTCAGAATATTTTTCTTGCCCAATATTCATCCAATCATTCCAAGATACTTCCTGAATATGCACAGGATGATCACCATGGCCTGGCAAACAGAAACAATAGACATCATATCCTGCTTTAAAAAAGCATTGACCATATCTCTTCATTTCAAAAGGACTGCCTGTTAACCCATGGAATAGCAATATTGCTTTTGACGTGGAGCTCGTATGCAAAAGTTCAAAGTCTAAATTTGATGACAATTTTTAAAACCTCGCGAACAACTGATCTAATAACTCGATTGCCATATCTATCTCATCATACGATATAGTAACCGGCGGCACAAGTGTTATTACATTTTTATAATAACCTCCGTTGTTTAGAACCAATCCGCATTTATTGCCATTATATTCAAGATCACCTTTGAGTCCTTCTTCCAAGATCGAATCACATAGTTTTTTGCTTGGGGTATATCCATCTTCTTCCGTGCATTCGATTCTCAAAGCTAAACCTAAGCCATCAACGTTTCCGATTTTTTTATATTTAGAAGCTAAATATTTAAGACCTGCTAAGAATTTTTCACCTTTGTCTGCAATTTCTTCTTCAAAGTTACCTTCTTCAAAAATACTCATAACTTCGTATCCTGCTCTTGTTCCGATTGGATTTGAAGAATAAGTCGAATGAGTTCTACCTGCAGGCCAAACCTGTGGATTTATCATTTCTTCTTTTGCCCAAATTCCGCCGAGAGGATTTAATCCGTTGGTCATTGATTTTCCAAAAGTAATAATATCAGGCTCTACTCCGAAATGCTCGATTGACCATAGCTTACCGGTTCTATAGAATCCCATTTGTATCTCATCGGCAACAAATAATATGCCATATTTATCTAAAACTTTTTTCAAAGCTTTATAATATCCTTTTGGAGGGATGATATAACCGCCGGTACCTTGCACTGGTTCTGCGAAGAAAGCAACATACTCAGATTTGCCTGTAGCAGGGTCAAACATTGAATTATATTCGCTTTCGAAGTTTTTCTCAAATTGTTTTACACAATAAAAATCGCAATCCTGACAATTTTTGCCATAATGACATCTAAAACAATAAGGAAATGGTACAAAATGAGCTCTATCCCCAAAATGTCCATAGTGCTCTCGATAACGGTAACTGGAGGTTATGCCTGAAGCGCCTATTGTTCTACCGTGATAGCCGCCCATAAATGCAAACATCAAATTTTTACCTGTATAATTTCTCACGAGTTTAAGCGCATCTTCAACAGCTTGAGCCCCTCCTACATTAAAATGCACACGGCCTTTTATACCGAATCTTTCTTCATTTGCTTTAACAAGCTTTTCAGAAAGTAAAACTTTATAATCATACAAAAATCTTGAAGCAATTTGAGGCATAGAATTTATTTGATCAATAACTGCCTCTGATACTCTTTTATTTTTATATCCTAAATTACAAGATGCATACCACATTTGAAGATCCAGATACGGGGTATCTTTAGAGTCAAACATAAAAGTCCCCTCACAACTCCTAAATACTTTTGGCACCTCAGAGTAATGTACAGTATCGCCGTGTGAACAGTATTTGTTATCTAACTCTCTAATCTCTGTATCAGTAATTGAATGAGTAAGTTGTTGCATCTTTCTCTCCTCTTTGAGAATACTCAATGATATCTAAAAAAGAATCATATGAATTATACTCAATATTTTTTAATTCACAATTTTGTTTTAGTGTGCCTTTTGCAAATAAAATTTTTGCTTTTTTAGCTACACACAAATCAGTTAAACCATCACCAACATAACAGTATTCTTTTTCTTTTATTTGATTGCACTTGCAAGCTCCTGCTCCTACTTTGCACGATGGATTATGATTCAAAAATTTAAGAGCTAGTTTATTGTTTTTATACACAAGATGATTCGCAAAAAACTCTATATCATAGAGCCCGCGTAGTTCTAATACTCTTGAGATAAACAAATCAAAACCATCACTTAAAATTACGATTTTAACGTTTTTAGATTTCATATAATTATAAAAATCCACAAAATAATCATCAATCTCTATTGAATTTATATACTCATTGAGAGTTTGCTGGGTTATTGAAGGAACTAACTCTACTTGTTTCTTTAAACATTCTTTAGAAGTAATTTTACCTTCTTGCCATAATTTTTCTACTTCTAACCATTCTTTATCAGCGAAATATTCAAAAAATGTTGATACTGCATCATTTTTTGTAATAGTACCATCAAAATCACAATATATTTTTTTCAAATTATTCATTTTATACCTGTAACAACGATATAGACTAGATACAATTTTACGCATCAGTGCTGCATAATATTCAAATACTTTTTCTTTAAGTAATGAATATTGTAAAATTATTTCTTAAAACGTATAAAAGAACAATTAGTAAGGTAGCCTAGCCATTGCAAAAATCTATTATAGTCTTTGGTATATTGCTAAGTGGCTGAATAGTTTGTGCAGCCCCGATATCTATAGCTTCTTTAGGCATTCCAAATACCACGCATGATTTTTCATCTTGTGCGATAGTATTAGCTCCTGCCAACTTCATATTAAGCAGCCCCTGGGCACCATCTTTACCCATACCTGTTAATATAGCGCCCACGGCATTTTTACCTGCATATTTAGCAACAGAATTAAATAATATCTCTACAGCCGGGCGTTGATGAAACATCATTGGACCATCTAAAAGTGCAACATAATAACTTGTTCCGCTTCTTCTGATTTCCATATGCTTGTTTCCAGGAGCGATTAAGGCTTTACCGACAGATAAATATTCACCGTCTTCAGCCTCTTTAACTTGAATACTGCAAAGAGTATTCAGTCTGTCTGCAAATGCTTTTGTAAAATTTTGAGGCATATGCTGAACAATTACAATTGGAGGAGAATTTCCTGGTAAACTTGTTAATACTGACTTCAAAGCTTCCGTTCCGCCTGTAGAAGCACCTATTGCAACTATTTTATTTGTAGTATTTACTCAAATTGCCGCAGACGTTGAAGAAACAGAAGGAGTAATATGATTATGTAGTTTAAATACTTTTACTTTAGATGCCGCCTTAACCTTTTCTATCAACTGCTCACTCATATCACCCACAGAATAAGCTGTGCCAGGTTTAGAAATAACTTCTACAGCACCTAATTCGATAGCTCTTAGTGCAACATCTCCACCTTGTTTTGCAAGTGAACTTACGACAACTACGGGCATCGGATAATGTTTCATTAATTTTTCTAAGAATGTTAATCCGTCCATTCTTGGCATTTCGATATCAAGAGTAATAACATCAGGTTTTAAGTGAACTATTTTATCTCTACCTACAAAAGGGTCAGGAGCAGTACCAACAACTTCAATATCTGGGTCTTTAGACAACTCTTGAGTGAAGACTTTTCTAATCATCGCAGAATCATCTATAATTAAAACTTTTATGGTCATACCAGTCCTTTTCTCTAATGTTGTTGGATTTATAAACTATTATTTCACCACAACTTGTATCAAATACTATTTTTCTTCCAAAAGTGCCGCCAGTATCATTATTAACTATGGAAATTTTATTCTTATTTAACAATTTTACAGCAACTTCAACGTTCTTTTTTCCAAAATCTTTGCTAAGGTATTTACTTGAATATGCCCCGCCGACAATGTGTGCTTGAAGATTATACTTATTAGCACCTAAATTATACATCATATCCAACAATTTTGGAATAGAGTAATTTGCATAAAACGTATGGAATTTATCAGATTTGAGTTTTGGAAAAGCAAAAACTGACATCCCAGATACCTTTGTAACAGGATCAATCAAGCATACTGCAACACAAGAGCCTAAAACTGTAGCTAATTTGTAAGGTTCCCAACATACAAACAAGTTACCAGGTTTCACATAATAGCTTAGTTCTTTGATTGTTTTTTCCATGTCTTTTTATAAATCGTAGGCTCATGATATACAAAATTATGCTTTATTTGTATTAGACTTTCAGAATGACCGATAAACAACAAACCGTTATCAGATATGACATTATAGAAGTTTGTAACTAATTTTTCTTGGACATCCCTGCTGAAGTAAATCATAACATTTCTACAGAAAAGTATATCAAATGGATTTTTAAAAGGAAATGGATCCATTAAATTGAAAAGCCTAAATGTTACAGATTTTTTTATTTCATCTGAAATAATCCATTTATCGTCTTCGTGTTGTTTAAAGTATTTGTTAATATAATACGGTGAGATATTATCCTCAGGACCAAATTTGTAAATCCCTGCAATTGCTTTTTGTAAACTCTGAGGGCTGATATCAGTAGCTAATATTTTAGCTTTCATATCAGGTGGCAATATCTCTTTAAACAACATTGCAAGCGTGTAAGCTTCTTCGCCTGTAGAACAAGCCGAAGACCAGACTCTAAGCTCTTTTGTATACTTAGCAGTAGGGCTCTCTTGGATGATTTCGGTTATACTTCTTTTCAGAAACTCGAAATGATTATTTTCTCTGAAAAAATTCGTCTTATGAACAGTTATAGTATCGACAAATGTATTTCTTATTCTTTTTTGTTTTTCTGTAATAGGAGGCGCAACTATATAATGATAATATTCTCCAGGATTAGTAACGCCGGATTCATTCATCAATTTTACGATTTTTTGCGCAAGAAGATTTTTTTTACTTTCCTCAGTAAAAATCCCCATATTCTTATACAAATAATCACAAAACAGATCTAAATATTTTGTATCAACGAGTTTTTCGGTTCCCGGGGTGTACATTCTTATCCTTTGATAGCTAACACTACTTATTTTACACTACACACAATTATTGTCAGTTTGGTAACAATACTTTTTATTTTTTTAGAAATCACCTAATGGAATTACATCTTCAGGATTAACAACTTGTGCTCCTTTTAATTTACTTGTTTTTGGAGCTTCAGATCTTCTTTCATAAGAAGGTTTAGTTTCTTTATAAGAAGGTTTATTGTGAGCAACTTTTTTAGGTGCTTTTTTAGAAGTAATTAATGAAGACTGAACTTGAATGGTACCATTAACCAATCCAGACAATGATTGCACTATATTCTGGATTTTATCAGAGTATATTTGTAGATTTTCTGAAGATGAAGCACCTTCTTGAGCTGTAGAAGCAGTTGAATTAACAACTATTTCCATTTGAGCAATTGCTTTATTTATTTGAGAAATACCGACTTCTTGCTCTTGGCTTGCAGTTGAAATTTCTTCTAAAAGTTCACTAACCTTGTTCGTTTCTTCTTGAATTTGA
>JAEZOG010000263.1 GCA_023414155.1 Cyanobacteria bacterium OH_CFB_184
GGTGTAAGTAGTGTGGTTTAAAGCTGTTTCTCTCGTTTAATTTTCTCTCTAATATTCTCTTTGTGGTCTTAACCGTTTTGGCTTTTGCTCTCTCATCCTCGTACTATAATAAAGTATTTTTTATATAAATAATTGCTAAATAAGTTATATTTTTTATATACTAATGAAATATTTCTTAACAATGGAGCAAAAAACAATTGTTGGCGAATAAAAAAACAGCTACTAATAAGTAACTGTCTTTTATATTTTAAATTTAGCTGTTTATACTTGATTAACAGGTTTTGGCTTTGCAATATAATCTTTTATCTTTGTTCCAAGATAAATACCAAAGGAAGAAAGTACTGCTAAGCATAAATAACTAGCATAAGCCATGGTATTTGTTTTCGACACTTTTTTTGCTAAAGAAGGATCTAATAGGTTTTTCGCAAACTTATTTCCTTTTACTGTCGCCATACCTTCTTCTACTAACGTAGGTAAGAATGCTGCTAAAGTCAACTTACCCACATTTTCTTTAACAAAAGTAGTTGCTTTATCTATTTTATTTTTTGGTTGTTCACCAGGTGCTTTTTTTGTTTTCCAAAGAGCTATGAATGATATTGGAATAGCCAATAAACTTAGCTTTCTTCTTTTTTGAAGAAATTTGCCTATTTTACTTAAATTAGAATTTGCTGCATGACCCAGTTCATGGAACACAGAAAGAGCTAGCGATTTACCTTCAGGCACTACTACTTTTTTAGTAACAAATGTATAAAAGGCATTATCCCCTTCCAAAACTGTTTCGCTGATATTCTTGGCTTGCATTCTTTTTATAAATTCAGGTAATTTTTTTGTTATTTTATTTGCATTAATCTCGTTCGACATAACATTGCTTAATTCGTCCATATTATCAGCTGTAACTTTTAGAACTGATACCCCTTTTTTGGACAATCCAGTTTTATCTAATGTTTTAACGATTGCCGAATTTACGTTTTCAAATTCATCATTAGATAGATTATTGCTAATATTATTCATTTTATCTAATATTTTGGTCACAATTAATTGATGAGGCCGCTGAACTATCGATTGAACAACTCCTCCTGCCATAACCCCGCCAATACAAGCACCTGCTCCAGGCTTCTTATACTGTCCATCTTGAGTATTAATGATTTTCATTAATATATCCTTTAATTATTAGATACAATAATAAAACAACTCATATGTGTTTTTTGTCATTTTTAGGAAATAAGTAGTGATTGTTTTACAATAGTTTATAAAAAGAATGTACTATTCAATAAAAGCAGCCTTGATCCTATCAACGCAAGCTTGAGCGCTATGGTGCCATTCTCTAAATGAAACCCTAACAATCTTCAAACCTGATCTATCAAGGATAACGTGTTTTTTAACGTTAGTGTTATACATTTTAATATTGTCTTCTACACCATCACATTCAACAAGAACGACGTTTCCGATGGGGTCTTTAACAATCAAATCTGTGCTAAACCCAGCCATTTCAAGTCCGGCTTTTACCTCAAAACCTTCTGCTCTTAAAAATTCTGCAACTGTTTTTTCAAACTTGTTTTTATAGATATTATCATCTATTTCAACACTTGAATTTTTAAGTGATTTTTTATTTTGATAAACTTCAATATAATCAACATAATCTCTTAGAAGCCCAGGAGGCAATGATCTTGGATCTTTTGAAATGAAGGTGATTTGTTTTTTTCTGGCTCTTGTTATGGCAACATTGAACAGATTTGGCTTTTGAAGGAAAGTCAAACTCTGAGCAAAACTGTTGTTTGCAATAGCCCAAGAAAGAATAATAACATCTCTTTCATCGCCTTGGAAAGTATGAGCCGTGCCAACTTCTATTTTATGTTTTCTTAAAATCGATTCTGAAAAAACTTGAGATATAGCTTTTGTAAGCAAATCTACCTGCCCTCTGAAAGGTGAAATTACACCTATTGAAACAGGTTCTTTACCTGTGGTTTTATCTCTATCATCATCTAATATTATTTCATGAAGCCTTTTTACAATAGCTTCAGCTTCTGGCATATTTCTCGTTGTTTCAGTGTCTACCTTACCATCTGGAACAACGCAAAGTTCAAGTACCATATCATCCTCAAAGTTTTTACTCATAATTCTCATGCGAGAACCGTAAAATTCTTTGTTGCTGAAATCAATAATGGGAGCAAGACTTCTAAAATGTTCATCGAGCAATACTGGGCTTGTTGAATAATAATTCGCCAAATCAAACATCGAATTAGTTCTGAAACGCCACATTAACTGATATTTATCAGGGATTTCATATTGGCTTATAAAAGACTGCTCTTTAGCTTTTTCAAGGAAAGATAAATGCGGAAGCTGCTTATCATCACCTACAATAACGGCCCTTTTAGACCTGAACAATATAGGGAAACAGCTTGCTATATCACACTGTGAAGCTTCATCTATAATTGCAACATCGAATAACCCTGGCTTCATAGGTAACGAGCCAGATACAGCGTATGTTGTAACACACCAGCAAGGGAAAGCTTCTAAAAGCGGCTTAAAATCTTCTCCTTCAAGCAATCTGTTTTGAAGATTCTTTTTTCTTTCAACAAGTGCTTTTGTGTGAATTATTAATCTTTGACGCTTCACCTGATCTCTTAATAGACCTTTTAAAGCTTCTCTTCTTTTTCCTCTGAGGATTTCAACAGCGAGCGTTCTTTGTTTTTTCTTTAATAATTTTATCTGCGCAAGCAGTTGGTGAAGATTTCCGATTTTAAATATTTTTTGTTCTACCACTCTTGCTTTAGCTGCAAAAGTACTAAGTTGAAGTTCTTGTCTAAGCCTTTGAATATTTTCATACTCAGGGTTAAAATCAATTAGTTTCAATGCTCTTCTTAAGTTAAAAGCATTCACTTTGTTGAACATATCTACAAAAAGACCTGATTTTTCAAGATTATTTTCAAGATTAGTCACCAGCTTTTCTACTTCTATGATTTCATCTTGTTTTAACTTCTTCGTTATATAAATTGGTTTTCCAAGTTCTTTTTCAGCCTGCTCTTTTTCTGTAACTATAGAACACCAATCGTGCTCTAGCTTAATTATATCTTCACATTTAGATTCAATCTCTTTAATCGTATTTAAAAGATTGTGCATATCTTTTACATCGACTAAAATTGCATTTTCATAGCCGGTATCAAGATCAACTTTATTTGAAATCAAATCTTGAAGATCAAAAGATAATTGTTTTTGATAATTAGGTCTACCCGCTCTTAAAGCAAGATAAGGAGCACCAAGCTCGTTCAACCTCTCGGCAACTACATCTGTTGCCTTATCCATTCTAGAAGCAACAAGAACTGTCTTTCCGCTTGCAATCAAATGGGAAACAAGATTTACAATTGTTTGAGATTTGCCTGTACCAGGTGGTCCATAAACAGCTACTAGCGGATGTTCTTCAATTTTTTTAATAACATCTTCTTGAGAATCGCTCAACGAAAGCGGAGTAACAGCAGCAAAATCTTTTAATTGTTTTTCCTTTTTAGAAGGTTTATCTATGATTTTACCCTTACCTTGAAGGTATTCCTCATTGACTACATTAAGTGCTGTTTCTCTAAAAATACCGCTAGGCTTTTCAGAGATTTGGGTCAATTCGTGCAAAACACCTGCTGTTACGACAGGTCTTTTTGTTAAAATAATCGCGCTTTGGTTTGTTAAAGAAACCTTGTCGATTTTTACTTTGACTTTAGGTTTTTCTTCTTCATCAACGATTTCATCTAAATTGTCATAATTTATTACGGTATGTTCATTTGACATAGAAGGAGAAGATGATAAATTGTTTTCTGTTTCATCATCCTCGTGAGTCATTTTTATCTCCAAATCAGGAATTAGAGATTTTAATGTAGTTAAAAATATTTGAAGGCTTTCTTCAGTCAACGGAAGCTCCGGAACAACATCTAAGATACCATCTAACATATGTTCCATCTCG
>JAEZOG010000033.1 GCA_023414155.1 Cyanobacteria bacterium OH_CFB_184
GCCCTGCAAGAAACACAAGATACTTATACGTCGCCTGAACAAACGCAAATAAGCCTCGAAACACAACAAGAAAGCCAAAATAACAACTCTGAAAACCCTCAAAAACAGAACATCTACATTCCTGAAGACAAGCAACTTAGAAGGATGTTTATTCAATCAAAGAAATTTGCAGAAATAAACAACCCTGAAAAAGCACTGAACTCATTTAAACAAACTCTTGAATACGCTCAAAAAATAGACGATACTCAAGCTCAAGGAATGATTTACTATGAGGTCGGAAATATCTATGATAAAAACGACTTTTTGCCTGAAGCCGTAAAAAGCTACAATAAAGCAATCGAAACAACTCAAGACAACAACATAAAAGCAAGATCGCATTTATCTATGGCGCAAATTTATGATGATGTTGTGGAATTTGAACCTGCAGTTGATCACTATTTCGCTGCAATTTCATATGCAGGGGAAAGCGAAAACCTTAATGCACAGACAAAAGCCTTAACCGGTTTAGCAAACGCTTACACAGACAGATACGACAAGAATAACACCATGGAGTTTATATCTTTGGCAACAGACATTGCAAAAGAAACAAACAACAATAAAGTCATCGCTTCTGTATACAAAAAAGCTGCTGAAATGAGCACTAGACTTGAAGAGAACCCAAAAGCACTTGATTTTTATAAAGAATCTACAAAATACTATTCAAAAAGCTCACTAAATGAAAATGTAATTCAAAACTATCAAGAAGCAGCTGAAGTCATGCTAAGACTAGGTGATACAACAAAAGCCAGAACACTTTTGCAAAAAGCTTATATCAAAAGTCAAACTAGCGATGACGCTTCAGCGTCAAGTGAAATAGCTCAAAAATTAGCAAAATTAAACCAATTAACATAACTTAATCAAACTCTTAAATAATATAAAGTTAACCTTACATATTCCGATATATAAATCACAAGGGTATAAGATAAGGATTTTTATAATGCAATATTATTCAGTGTGGCCGGGTGCTTACAACTTTAAAACTGAAATTAAAACGCTATTGAGCGTTTTTAAAGATTATGTTGAAACCGTGTTGAAAAAAATTGAAGATGCAGAAAGAGAAACCGCTAGATAAATTATCGATTTAAGTAGTTATTTATTTTCGAGATAAAATCAAGCACGTTTATCGGTTTTGTGATGAAATCAACACAGCCTTTTGCTTTTTCAATTTCTTCATCCATACAGCAGGCAGATACAACGATAACAGGTGTAGTTTTCTTCATTTCTTTAAGAACCTGATATCCTGATTTTATTGGAAGTTGAAGGTCCAGCAAAATAAGGTCATAATCATTTTTATCAATTAACTTAAGCGCCTCTTCTCCATCAAAAGCTTTGCTTGGTTTGTGACCCTGGCTTTCCAAGATATCAACCATAAGCTTCATGTTTAATTCATTGTCTTCAACAATTAGAATTTTTTTCTGCATTATTTTTTCTCTATTGGCAATTCAACAATAAAAGTACTTCCCTGATTGACTTTACTCTCAAGGATAATGCTGCCGCCGTGGAGCTCAACCAATTCCTTAGTGATTGTAAGCCCAAGACCTGTGGAGCTTTCATTTTTCGTATAAGTACTATGTAACTGGACAAATTTACCGAAAATCTTGCCCTGATATTTTTTAGCGATTCCAAGACCGTTGTCTTTAACTTTTATTATCGCTTTTTTATTAGTTCTTTCAGTTACGATTTCTATTTTTCCGTTTTCAGGAGTAAATTTTATTGCATTACTCAGCAGGTTAAACAAGATTTGTTGAATTTTTTGATAATCAGCAGTAATAGAAAGATCGTTATCCAAAGTTTTTATTATAGTTATATTTTTCTTTTCAGAAAGCGGCTTTATTATGTTTATAACTTCGCTTATTGAAGTACTTAAATTAAAACTTGTTTTATTGACCTTAATAACCTTCGATTCAATTTTAGCTAAATCTAAAATTTCGTTAATCATCCCTAGAAGATGAACGCCTGAAGCGTTAATATCTGAAACATACTCTGTTTGCTTTTCATTTAGTTTGCCGAATAGCTCTGACTTTAACACATCTGAAAACCCAATGATAGCATTCAAAGGAGTTCTAAGCTCATGAGAAATATTTGCAATGAATTCATTTTTAGCTTTATCAGCTTCTAGTATTTTTTTGTTTTGTTCTTTTATTGTTTTATATGCGTTATTTTTTTCAATTATGCTCTCTTGTAATGCTTTTAACTGAAGCCTAAACACATTAGATAGTTCATTGTCTTTTATGGCATATGATGCCACAGAAGAAAAGGCATCAACAATTTCAATATCTTCTTTAGAGAACTCAGAAGCTCCCAACCTTGAGACAAGAATGAATCCAAAAACTGCATCTCTAATCATCAATTTTGAAACAAAAAGATTTGATTTTTCTATAGATAAATCTAACTCTTTTGCCAGGTTAGAAGTCTGATCAGCAACTATTGACTGGCTGTTAAACAGTTTCGTTTTTGTCTTAGACGAAATGTCAAAAAAAGCAGGTCTTGATTGATATAATTTGTTTTTAGAATATTTTTTCTCTACCTTAAGATTTATCCTATCAGCATTGACATAATAAATAGCTGCATAATCAAAATCGATTATTTCTTTTAAATAGTCTATTATTTTCGAAAAGCTTTCTTCTGATTCCAGGGCAGTACTTAAAATTGCAGAAACTTTTGAAAGAGCTGTTTTATATTTAATATTTTTCATACTGAAATTATATAAGCCTCTGTAATTTCTGGCAACTGGTTAAGTTAATTAGGTTCTAGAATTCAACTTAATTGAGACATTAAATTTTCAAACTCTGGAAAAGAAATATCCACCCACTGAAACTCGTTTATTACAATCGGATTGTTGCAAATCAAACCTGCAACATATAGACTCATAGCTATTCTATGATCATGATAGCACTCTATTTG
>JAEZOG010000047.1 GCA_023414155.1 Cyanobacteria bacterium OH_CFB_184
GTTCTTGACCCTGGTCACGGTGGTGGTGACACTGGAGCATTGAAAGCTGGAATACCTGAAAAAGATATAAATCTGGATATAGCCAAAAAGACTGCGGCAATTCTATTAAACAAAGGTGTTCACGTAGAAATGACCAGATGGAACGACTCAACTGTTTCTCTTCAGGAAAGAGTCGAGTTTGCAAACTCAAAAAATACTGATATCTTTGTCAGCATACACATAAATTCAAGCGTAAGAACAGAAGTCCACGGCATAGAAACTCATTATTACACAGAGCCGGGTCTAGAAGTTGCTAAAATCCTCCACAAAAGCATCATGTCAAGAGTTTCAGGCAATGACAGAGGATTGTTTAAGTCAAAATTTTATGTTATAAATCACACAACAGCACCTTCTGTACTACTTGAACTTGGATTCTTATCGAACGATAATGAAAGAAATGCGCTTTTAACAGAAGACAGAAAACAAAAATCAGCTGAAGCAATAGCAGATGGAATCATCAACTATTTAAAAACTCAGCCAAAAAGGTAAATAAAATGAACAACAATCCAATAGGAATATTCGACTCAGGAGTTGGCGGGCTAACAGTTTTTAGCAAACTGGTTAAACAATTACCGAATGAAAACTACATTTATTTTGGGGATACAAAGAACCTTCCATACGGCACAAAATCAAAAGATGAATTGATAAAGTTAGCCAAAAACATTTTTGACTTTTATGCAGAACAAAAAGCAAAAGCTGTAATAATGGCATGCAACACTACTTCAGCAGTTACATACGAAGTATTAAAAAATGATTACGACTTTATTATTTATCCAGTCATTCAAATCGCTGCAAAGTGCATTTCAGAACAACCGATTAAAAAAATAGGCGTTCTGTCTACTCAAGCCACAGCAGATTCTCATGCCTACAGAAATTCTATACAGAAATATAACAATTCAATTGAAGTCTTTGAACAAGGATGCCCCGGCTGGGTTCAAATAGTAGAAAATAAAACATTTGAAGACAAAGAGAGCATACAGCTTGTAAAAGATTACCTTGAAAAAATTACAGAAAATCAAGTCGACAAAGTAATCCTTGGATGCACTCATTACCCATATTTAAGAAATATTTTAAATAAATTTGTTGATGATAATCTATTTATAGATCCTGCTGAATGCTTTGTAGACTATATTTACAACGACTTAGAAATAAAAAATCTGACTACTATCAAACAGGATTATAAGCCTAAATTTATTGTAAGCGCCGAACCTGAAAACTTTTTTAATGCAGCTGAAATGTTTTATCAACTTGATAAAATTCCCACAGTGGTTTGAACCTGCAAGTGTGAAGTAAAATCCATATATGATATAATTTTAAATACTTATCAAGTAAAGATTAGAAATTCAAAATGAAAAAAATTCTACTTATTTTAACCTGCCTATTCTTTTTTATCGGCAACGCTGCAAATGCAAAGTCAGTAAGAGTAATTGCACTGGAAGATTTTTCAACGCTTAACCCGAGTGAAACATATAAGGTTCAACTTTTAGAAAAAGAAGAATTAAAAGACGGCACAATCTTTGAAGCAGGAACAATAATAAACGGCCAAGTTATAAAAATAAAAAATGCCAAAAGAGGCAAACGAAATGCTTATTTTGAATTCGTTCCAACTTCTTATACATACAACCACGAAACAAAAACAATAAACACCCCTCAATACTACGCAAAAGTAGTTGGTTATGCTCCTGTAGATACAAAAAAAATTGTCGAATCAGCAGCAAAAAGTACCGTCGGATTCTTTTTCAAAGGTGCCTCTCAGGGGATTTCATTTATTCAAGGTGTAGCTCAAGCCGATGAAGGTGAACGAATCAAATCAGGATTTACACAAATGTATCTTGATTCTCCGCTTACCTATATAGAAGAAGGTGCTGAACTTGAAGTAAACATTGGCGATTTAATCGTTTTAATATTTAAAAGATTATAAAAAAAGAGCCCGATGAAGGGCTCTTTTAATTTTGTTTTAAGGATATAATCCTCTTAATTTTTTAGCTTCTGCAACCCTATTGACACCGATCATCATAGCAGAAGTTCTCAAATCAACCGTTCTTTCTTTAGATAAAGTAAGAACCTCATCGAAAGCTTTTGTCATCAAGCATTCTAATTTCCCCATTACTTCATTTTCTTCCCAGAAGAGTCTTTGAATATCTTGAACCCATTCAAAGTAAGAGACAGTAACGCCTCCTGCATTAGCAAGAATGCCAGGGATTACTATGATATTTTTTTCTTTTAAAATTTCATCAGCCTCATTTGTAACAGGACCGTTTGCTCCTTCAACGACGATTCTTGCCTTTACTTCTTTTGCGTTGTCTTTCGTAATTACGTTTCCTAAAGCGCAAGGAACAAGAAAATCGCATTTTAGCTCTAACAACTGTTCATTAGAAATCGGCTCGGTTCCTTCAAATCCAACAACTGATTTTGTTTCTTTAACATATTCATGTAGCTTCGGAATATCTATTCCATTTGGATTATAGACACCACCAGCAACATCGCTTACAGCAATAATTCTTTGACCAGCATCGAATAAATATTTTGCAGCATTCGAGCCTACGTTCCCAAAGCCTTGAATAGCTATATCGTATTTTTCTTTATCTTTATGTAAAATTTTGTCTATCGCATTGAAAATAGTATAAGCAACGCCAGCTCCTGTAGCTTCTTTTCTTCCAAGCGAGCCGCCTAGACCAACAGGCTTTCCTGTAACAACCCCAGGGATTGCATAACCGAAATAATTGCTGTATGTATCCATTATCCATGACATTGTTCTTTCGTCAGTATAAACATCAGGAGCAGGAATATCCTTCTCTGGACCAATCATAGATAGGATTTCTGTTGTATATCTTCTTGTAAGTTTTTCTAATTCAGAAAGAGACATTGTTGTAGGATCACAACATATCCCGCCTTTGGCTCCACCAAATGGCAAATTCATCAAAGCACATTTCCACGTCATCCACATAGCCAACGCTGAAACTTCACCCAAATCAACATCAGGATAATATCTTATACCACCTTTTGAAGGTCCCATAGCCAAATCGTGTTGAACTCTATACCCTGTAAATGATTTTGTTTCACCGCTATCTAATTTTATAGGCAAAGACACAATCAATGTTTTTCTAGGATATTTAAGCCTTTCAACTATCCCAGTATCCAAATCCAAAAGCCTGCCAACTCTCTCTAGCTGCTCTTGAGCCATGATAAATGTTGGCGTCATCATTTCGTTCATTATTTTCTCCTAAAAGACTGCAGATAACACTCATATCTTACACTTTTGCACACCTTTTGACAAGGATATTTTAAGTTTTGCTGTTAATTTAGCTACGCTTGTAATAATATAAATTTGAGGCAAAAATGAACCAAGTTTTAATAGACAATAAAAGCGACAAGTTGATTGTATTTTTGAATGGCTGGGGAATGGATGAAAGACCTTTTTCACCATTAAAAAGCAGCTCTGATGTACTTTTTTTATCAGATTACTCTGATTTATCTATTGATTTTGACTTTTCCCAATACAAAAACATTACCTTAATTGCTTTTTCTTGTGGGGTTTTCATGGCTTCATACCTGAAAGAAGTTTTACCTAAATTCGATTTTAAAATTGCAATAAACGGCACCATCAGACTTTTTGATGAAACATACGGAATTTCTAAAGAAATATCAAAAGTATTTGAAAATATAAGCATAGAAAACTGCCTTGAGTTTAGAAAAACCAAATTATTGAAAACAAAAGCAGAATTGCAAACATTCAACAAATATCAGCCCCATCGCTCATTAGAAAGCTCTCGTTTAGAGTTTGAGAAATTAAAAGAATACTCGTGTAAAAATACAAATCCAGAATATGACTACGACAAAATTATAAGTTCAAAAAAAGATAAGATAATTCCGTTTAAAATGCAAAATGAATTCTGGAAAAACAAAGTTAAACCGATTGAGGCAGCTCATTTTCCTTTTTATAACTTCAAAAGTTTTGAAGAAATTATAAATTATTAATCATTTTTTTGAGACAAAAGGATTGTCTTTTATGTAAAATCTCCAAGGCTTTTCTGTAGCTTGCTTTATCCCGATTCTTGATGTTTCAACGATCTGAGAAGGCGAGATATTCTCTCCCTTGATGATAAACAGCTCAGAGTTAAAAGAGCATAAATTAATTTCGTTGTGTTTTTTCGTAATATCAAGAGCTTTGCATAATTTACCAGGGCCATTTGTGTTTTCTATATTATCAATAGGTTCTAATGCCCTTATCAAAACGGCACCAGCAACATCATACGGTTCAGTTACGACGTTTACGCAAAAATACATACCATAAATCATATAAACATAAGCGATACCAGGTTCTTTAAATAACGTTGAAGCTCGTTTAGTTTTACCTTTATAAGCATGGCAAGCAGGATCATCCTGGGTATAAGCCTCAGTTTCCACAATCTTACCTTTAAAAAATTTGCCGTTTTCTTTTTTAACAAGGATGCAACCTAATAAATCTTTGGCTACTTCAAGCGTATTTCTCTCAAAAAATTCTTTATTTAAAACGTTCTTTTCATCCATAAAATTAAGATTCTATGTTTATAAATAATCTTTCATCATTTACAATTTTTTCAACATTTAAAATATTATAAATTTTTTCATCTTCGATGATTTCCGCCATTGTATATTTTGCATCAAACTTATTATTAGATTTATGGATGAATTTATCGTTATTGATACTCTTGATTCCGATAATTTGATCTACCAATATTGCCAACTTGTAATCATTGTTGTCAAAAACAAGTATTTTCTCAGGCTTTGTATTGTTATTATCTTCAATGTTCAGAAACTCTTTTAAATCAATAATAGTAACAAAATCACCTCTTAAATTGATTATTCCGGATATAAAATCAGGAGTACAAGGCAGTTTGGTTATTTTTAAATTTGCAGCTGAAACAAGCTCTTTTACAAACCTTATATTAATACAATATATATTCTTGGACAGGTGGAAAAGAATAAACTGATCGTGGTAATAAAACTCTGAAACCATTGAATTTGCAGACTTTAAGCTCAGTTTTTTTTGCCTTGATTTTAAGATTGATTTAGACTTTTCATCTGAAGGGAGCAAAGCCTGATAATCGATATATTTTTCTTTAAATTCAGCTTCTTTTAGTTTTTCTTCAATAGTGTATACATCAACCACAGAAACCATTTCATCATCTTTATGATAAATCATATTTATTGCACTAAAAGGAGAAGAATACGGAGTGTGCTGAAAATCAGAGCTTGAAATCACACCAACATCAATAACTTCATCAACAAGAATACCAAAGATTGCTTCTTCTGTTTTTACAATTACCAGTTGACTGTTTATAGAGATTTTTTGTTGTTCTAAATCTAAAATCGAACGCAAATCAACAACATTTATTGTCAAATTGTTGTAGTTTAAGATACCTATTATATGAGTTGGAAGTTTTTGCGGATACTCCAACATCGGAAGCTTAAGTACTTCAATTGTATGAGAGGCATTTATCGCATATTTGGCATCACCGAGTTTGAAAAAAATGAAATGAGCATCATTTTCAATGCTAGCCTTGTTTTCATAGGGAATTAAATTATCTGCCATATTTCTAAAACACTTTTAATTACAATGGTAATTATACAATAAATTAATGATTATAAAATACAAGATTCGACCTATAATAGAATAAATAAAAACAAAGGAGTCTATATGAACAATCAAGATATTAGCCTGAGCGCAAAAATCAAAAGAAAAAATATTTTAGATATGTGCCTTGCAGGATTAATAATCTTTATTTCGATATTGTTGATAATTTTAAAACAAAAACCATACATCATTATTACGACACTGACTCTTGGAACTGTGGTTTTTACTATTCAATACCAATACACAAAAAACTGGTTGCTAAACTCACTTAAAAATACAGTCACTAAAGAAATAAAAGAAACAGAAGAAGTTACAGAAAAAGTACTTGAAACAAACAATAAACAAAGAACCATAACAGATAAATATCTAAAAATTGTTCAAGACATAATGCAAGCAATCCATAACTTCAAAAATATTTCATCCAAAACTAAAAATCACGCGCAAGATGTAGCGTCTAAAGCACAAGAATCATTGAATTATTCATATAAAGAATCAGAATCTGTAAAGTCTAACATCAAAATGATGCTTAACTTGAAACAAAAAATACAAATAATTGCAGAGTTGATTTTAGAACTAAGTGATTACGTACAACAAATAGGCAACACAGTTGGAATAGTTGAAGACATTGCAGAACAAACAAATATGCTGGCATTAAATGCCGCAGTCGAAGCAGCAAGAGCCGGTGAACACGGAAAAGGCTTTGCTGTTGTAGCTGGAGAAATCAGAAAACTTGCAGATGAATCGAAGCAAGCAACAACTAAGATTTCATCTTTAATTAACGATATTGAACAAGCCACAAACTCTACCGTTATGGCAACAGAAGAAGGTACAAAAGAAATCGAAGCCGGTGTAAGCTTGGCTCACAATATTGAAATAAATATTGGCTCTTTGATTGAAATAATGAAAGATTTAACAAACGGCATAGAAGGAATTCTAGCTTCTACAATCGATCAGAGCGTACTTTCAGAAGACGTTATAACACTAATAGAAGGTCTTGATAAAGAATTAAATCTATCAGCATCTACATTGGAAGAAAATATTGAAAATGTGAAATCTTTTTCAAAAATTTCATCCAGTTTAAAAGAAAACATATTAAATTAAAAAGGTCAATTAATGAATTTTTTACCTGAAGAATTCGACGAAATTCTCAACATATTCAGAGAAGAAAGCGAAGAAATAGTTCAAAAATTCAACAGCAACCTACTGCATTTTGAAAAAAGTTCAAACGATAAACAAATACTATCAACCTTATTTCAAGAAGCTCATTCGCTAAAGGGTGCTGCCAGGATGATTGGCTTTTATAACATTCAAAACATCTCACATCTTTTAGAGGATATTCTCTCATTGTTAAAAGAAGAGAAACTTGAAGTAACCCCTGAAATTTTTAACACTTTGTACAAAACCTCAGATTTTTTACTGTTTTTAATCAGAAATTCTGTAGAAATTAAACAAGATTATGACTGCGATTCTATCCACGATTTAACTCAAGAATTAAACAAAATAATCGGAAAAGATAGTCATTTAAACGAATCTAACTATTCAGAGAATAATCCTTTGTCTCACGAATTCGACCTTGAAAAGTTTTTAAGACAAAACACCAGCATAACCGCTCTAATATTAGAGTCTATGTTCATCTTGAACAGGTATAACGGGGAAGAACAAGAATCTTTGATATCGATTTTAAACGACAACTTCGACAATTTATATTCAATATTCAAAGAAACAAAATTTACAGAAATCACAGAAAAAATCAAAAGCCTAAAAGATATTTTTAATAATAAAATGCATAATTCACAAATGCTGGATTCAAAATCGATCCAAGAATATCAACTAAGCTTAAACGAAATAATAGAAAAGGTTAACAAGGTTTTTTCTTACCTTTCAATTCCGTCAATAGATAACTCTATAGTGGCTATAAAACAGAAACCTGTTGAAATCGAGACAAAACCAAAAGAAGAAATAAAAGACACTAAAGCTGATCTTAGAGAAAAATTAGAATACCTTGCAAGCAACATATCTCAGATAAAAATCGATCAAATTTACGTCGAAAACTCTCAAAAATGCGTTCTTTCAATCCTTCAATACGGCTTGTTTGAAGATATTTCTAAAATCTATAAAAAAATATTTGACATCTTAGAGCAAATAAAAAAATTAGGCATAAAACCTGAAAGCGACATAATTACGATACTAACTCAAAGCGTCAATATTACAAAAAAAATAATTTTAAGCAACGAAAATACAGAAGATGAAGACTTAAGCCTATTATTCCAACGTTTATCGATCGTTGAACAGATGATAGACATTTCAGAAATAAGCTACTCAGACAGCTTAGCTGAAGCCTCAAGTAAAAAGGCTGTCCAGCCTGAGTTTCAAAAAGTTCAAGACTTTTTTAAAAATTTTGAAATAGGTGCAATCAAAACTTTAAGGGTAGATACTAAAAAACTTGATGCCCTTCTTGCTCAAACAGGAGAGTTGATTATAAACGGAATAAAAACCCAAAAACACTTGAGTGAGCTTGATAAAATCAACACAAAATTATCAGACTGGAATTCAACATTTAAAAAAACAATGAATTATATAAAGCATTTTGAGAAAAAAACAAGCTCGAAATTTGACTCTAACGACACTGTATCTATCTTCGTAAAACAAATTACAAATATATTTCAAAATAAATCTACTGACATAAATGAACTCATTTCAGATGTAAATGAACTATACAAACAAATCCACGAAGACGATATAAAGCTAAACCACATAATTCTTGAGATAGAAGAAATAGCCAAAAGTGTACGCGTACTTCCATTAGCTACTGTTTTTCATATGTTTCCGCGAATGGTTAGAGATATTG
>JAEZOG010000084.1 GCA_023414155.1 Cyanobacteria bacterium OH_CFB_184
GTATTATTACGCCCAGTGAAGACTGAATAATCCTTGTTTGTTTTTCAAGCACTGACTACACATTTGAGTTTCAAGGTAGTTTTTCTTTGAATAGTCTTGAAATGAACTTCCACATCTTCCGCGGTGATCCCCAACTAACATCAGGCAATTGTAAATTCCATTATTTGTTAAGGTTCTGCTTTTAGCGCAGTCTAACATTTCTAGTCTTGAACAATCTATGCTGTCGATGTTTTCATATAATTCTTTATTTATATAAGGAATGATGTTGAAATTATTAGAATTAGTTTCAAATCCAATATTTTGGCATAATTTAGTGAAATTTTCTAATAATACTTCTTCATCTTCATTCCAATAGTTTACTATTGATAATATTGGGTTGAAGCCGTATTTAATCAAGCTTTGTATTGCATGAACACTTTTTCTGTATGAGCCTCTGCCTCTAAGATCATCATTTTTTCTTTCTTCATAATGATCTATACTGATTTTAAATATTATTTCGTTTTCAAGATTATTTTCTTCTTCAACTTTTCTTAAAAATCGAGCTTTTTTATCGTTAATTGTCATTCCATTAGTGTGAATTACTACTGATGTTGATTTTAAACAGTGTCTTAATATCGCATTGAAATCAGGGTGTAGCATTGGTTCTGCTCCAGATAAGTGAATGTAACGCAGATTTTCATTTTTTAAATCGACCAATGCTTGCTTAATCTTGTCAATGTGAATGAAATCTTTTATTTTTTTATAATCCTTAAAATCTATATAGCAATGTTTGCATTTTAAGTTGCAATTTTTGCCAGTCATTTCAATAAATAATGAGTTAAAATTTTTAATTTCTATGCTAGGTGCTGTTAAAATTGAATTTTTAGTTGTCATTTTGTCTACCTTTTTAAACTCTTCTCTTTTAAGTGCTATTCTATCTTGCAATTAATTTATAATAAATTAGTCAATCGAATATAATTCAATCCCAACCGAGTTATTCTTATCTAGCAATTTATGTGCTACTAAAGTTTATATTCTTATTATAAAGACTTCTTATAAACCAGTTATAGTAATTGTTTTAAGTTTTTATTTATAAAGCCGTATTCTTTAATATGTAGAAGGAGCGGTTATGGCAAAAATAGTTGAAAACCCCATAGGTCGTAGAATGGTAATTGTTTCAACCGATGATATTATAAATATTGTCAGAGAATACCAAGTAATTTCACAATCTACTTCTTGTTATTCTGAACTGAGGAAAGCATTAAGCGAAAGGACATTATATATACCAGAAGATATTTAAAATACTAATTTAATATTATCCATATAAGCAATATCGAATCTCAATATGATATAGTAAATTTATAGTGACTCAAATAGGAGAGAAGAAATGAGAAACTTAGTCATTATTTTACTAATTTTATTTGTTCCGATTATTGCTTATATTACTTTAGACGGTAAAAAGAACAAGGACGTGATATCTCTTGCAGAAGCGGGGGATAAACCTGTAGTTATGATTTTTTCTTCTGCAATGTGTTCTGATTGCATGAAGCTTAAAAAAATTATAACAGTTGTAGAACCTCAGTATAAAGATAAAATTGAATTTATCAAAATTGATGCTGGTTCTACTGAACCTCAAATTCAATCTTTAGTGAAAAAGCACAATGTATATCTTGTTCCTACAGTCGTATACATTGATAAAGCCGGCAAAACTAAAATGAGAACAGAAGGTTCTATGCCACAAGTAGAATTTGAGAAAAAATTGAAAGACTTGATAAATGGATAGCATTGTACAAGGTTTAATCGGATATATTCAAAATAGTAATATTCCAGGGTTAATATTGATATTAGCATTCCTTGGAGGGGTTATATCTTCATTGTCCCCTTGCAGCTTAGGTGTATTGCCTCTGGTAATCGCTTATATCGGCGGATATTCACATGAGCATAGTTCTAAAAGAATTTTCTTGCAGTTATTATCTTTTTCTTTTGGGCTATCAGCTGTTCTTAGTTTGGTAGGAGTTGTATGTGCTCTTACAGGAAAAGCTTTTACAGCTATTTCATCGCCCTTGTGGATTGTATTTTTGGCATCGTTAATATTAATATTCGGACTTAATTTGTTAGGATTGGTCGAAATACCTTTCCCTGCATTGATAAAGAAATTCCCGCACGGAGAGCATCAAAGTTTGTTCTTATACCCGGCATTAGTTGGTATGGCTTTTGCACTTGCGACAACTCCATGTTCTTCACCAATACTTGCTACAATAATGGCGATAGCTTCAATGTCAGCGAAACTGTCATTTTCAATATTGCTGTTGTTCTTGTTTGCGATTGGGCAATGCGTAATCGTTATTTTATGCGGCTTGTTTACATCAACCATTAAAAATTTAAGAGCAATGTCTCATTTCTCAGAATTTTTAATGAAATTTAGCGGTGTATTATTTGTTCTATTGGCTTTATTTATTTTCTATAAAGTATTCTTACCATTCTTTGTTTAGTTAAGAAATATCCCACTTACCGCAAGTTCCGCCCCATCTGGCAATTATGTTATCCGTAGTATCTTTACTTCTTTTTAGTTCAGTGCTTGTGACTTCGCCTTCGATAATTGTAATAACTTCGCAATTATTAGAGCAGTCGCAGCACTGATTTGTAAATGAATTAAATGACATTTCGCCCACTTCCCATCCTTTAAATTGAGTTTGAGCATTGTCATATTGATGGTTTTCCATAGCGATTAGTGCAGCACCGATTGCTCCCATGTTTTGATGATTTTCAGGAACAATTACTTTCGTATTTAGTGCTTCTTCAAACGCTTTAACCATGCCTTTATTAGTTGCTACACCGCCTTGGAAGGTAACTATCGGCAATATTTCTTTTCCTAATGCAAGGTTACTTAAATAATTTCTTACAAGTGCTTGGCACAGACCGTACAATAGGTCTTCTTGAGGGTATCCCAATTGTTGTTTGTGTATAAGGTCACTTTCTGCAAAGACACCGCATCTTCCAGCTATTCTAGCGGGTGATTTTGATTTTAGTGCGACTTCGCCAAAATCTTCGATAGGAACATTCAACCTAGATGCTTGTTGATCAAGGAAACTACCTGTACCTGCGGCGCAAACTGTATTCATTGCAAAATCTGTTACGATGCCATCTCTTAGGATAATCAATTTGCTGTCTTGTCCGCCGATTTCAAGAATAGTTTGTACACCTGGCACATATGTACTTGCTGCAACTGCGTGAGCTGTGATTTCGTTTTTTATCACATCAGCACCAACTAGTGCACCAGCCAAATTTCTTCCGCTTCCTGTCGTTCCTACTCCTAAAACATTGTATTCACACATAGCTTTTTCAAGAAGTTTTTTCATTCCTGTTTGGACAGCCATGACG
>JAEZOG010000191.1 GCA_023414155.1 Cyanobacteria bacterium OH_CFB_184
GGTTCAGTAGTTGCAGGTAATGCTGGTGCTATGGTTGAAGTAAACTGCGAAACTGATTTCGTAGCGAAAAACGATGAGTTCAAAGAACTTGTTAAAACTATCGCAACATGTGTTGTAAAAAATAACCCGGCTGATGTTGACGCATTAAATGCGTTGGCTACACCAGAAGGTCTTAGCATCGAAGACTTAGTAAAAGAAAAAATCTCTAAGATCGGTGAAAAGATTACAATCAGAAGATTTGTTAGATTTGAAGGAAATGTAAATACATACATCCACAACAACAAAATCGGTGTATTGTTAAATGCTTCAGCAGCAAATGAAGAAACAGCTAAAGATGTCTGTTTGCATATTGCAAGTTCAGCACCTGAGTTTGTTTCTAGAGCTCAAATCCCACAAGAAGTTATTGACGAAGAAACAAGAATCGAAATGGGTAAAGAAGATTTAGCAAATAAACCAGAACAAATCAGAGCTAAAATTGTTGAAGGACGTGTTAACAAATTAATGTCTCAAAAATGTTTAGTTGAGCAACCATTTGTTAAAAATCCTGATCAAACAATTGAAGCATTAATCGCTGGTAAATTTGAAATTACAGAATTCGTTCGCTGGACTCTAGGTGAAGGTCTTGAAAAAAGACAAGAAAACTTTGCTGAAGAAGTTATGAAGCAAATGAATTAGTAATTAATCAATATTAATAAATTTCAAATCGGGTTCTACATTGGACCCGATTTGTTTTATGTTATAATTTGCCTATGAAAATACTTTTTTTAGTGTCAATATTTCTAGTTCCAGTATTAATTATTTTACTGGTATTGCTTAATTTAAGACTTAAAAGATATCGTAAATCATATCGTGC
The DNA here is from genome assembly GCA_023414155.1 of Cyanobacteria bacterium OH_CFB_184. Lineage (GTDB taxonomy): Bacteria > Cyanobacteriota > Vampirovibrionia > Gastranaerophilales > Gastranaerophilaceae > JAEZOG01. Next base: position 854 of record JAEZOG010000191.1, read on the forward strand.
TGCAAAAAGAGATGTAAATAAAATGTTGAAAATCTTTGAAAAAGTCAGATACGGACAACTTTATTCAAGGGTTGAAAACCTTTCAAATAAAACTCTGGAAGATTCAATTAATCGTCTTATTGAAACTTTGAATGACAGAGAATCAATGATTAAGGAATATCAAATTAACCTTTCTGAAAAAAACGCTTCTTTAGAAAAGTATATTGAAGGTGAAAAGAAGCTGCAAAAATTCAAAGAAGATTTTGTCGCTACTTTGACTCACGACTTAAAAGTTCCAATAATCGCAGAATTGAATGCGTTGGATTTTCTGCTATCAGGACGTTTTGGTGAGTTGAACGAAAAACAGATCGAGGCGTTAAAACTGATGAAAGGTTCAAATGAAGAGTTGATTGAACTCTCTGAAACACTTTTAGAGACTTATAAATTAGAAAATTCATCTTTAGTTTTAAACTTGCAAAAATCTGATATTAACAGTTTTGTCTCTGATATTGTTGAAGAAATGAGGATAATTGCTTCAAATAACAGTCGTGAGCTGATTTTTGCGCCTATCGATTTTAACTTTGAAGTTTATATCGATAAGCTTCAAATGAAGCGTGTTTTGAAAAATCTGATTATTAATGCTATTTCTTTCAGTACGTTTGATACGCAAATATTTATTTCAATTGAAAAATCTGACAATACCCTTTTAATAAAAGTTAAAAATTTTGGTAAAGGTATTTCAAAAGATGAACTTGAACTTGTTTTCAAGAAATATTATTCTAGTGTCAAAAAGTTTAGAAAAATCGGTACCGGACTAGGTTTGTATTTGTCTAATCAAATAGTAAAAGCACACAAAGGTTCGCTTATTGTTGATAGTATCGAAGATGATACTACAACTTTTACAGTTAGTATTCCTGTGTAGTTATACGTTTCCGGTTGAACTGTTTCTGTCGTCTTCAAGCTGTTTTATATCGATAGATTCATCTGTTTCTTCAGTGTATTTGTATGGTGCATCTATTTCGATATTTACTTCAGCATCTATCATTTCTATTTCATTTTTACCGTAATCTTTGATTTTCCCGTCTTCAAGTTTTACAGAAACTTTGTCATTTAAGAAATGAAGAGAACAAACTCTGCCAACTCCGTCTGGAGTCATAACGCCAGAACCAATAGGAGCTATGCCTTTAGCAGCTTCTATATAGTTTGGATATTCGTAGTTTAAACAGCATAATAATCTGCCGCAAGTTCCTGAGATTTTGCCTGGGGTAATCGGCATACCCTGATCCCTTGCTAATTTTATATTAATTGATTCAAAAGAACGTTTAAATGAACAGCAGCAGAATGGTCTTCCGCATAAACCGTTCCCTTGGCATAAAGAGGTTTCATCTCTTACTCCAATATGTCTTAGATCAATTCTCACTCTTTTGAATACTTGAGTTAAATCTTTTAATAAGTTTCTAAAATCTACTCTTTCAGGTGCTGTATAGTAAAAAGAAACTTTTCTTTTGTCGAATGTATATTTGCACTGAACCAAATTCATATTAAGGTTGTGCTGCTTTATCAAATCATTACAAGCTTTATATCCTTCTTCTTCAAGTGCTTCAATCTCTTTTAAAACCTCTAGGTCTGTAGAGTTCATAACTCTAATCAGAGGTAGAGTTTCAGGTTTATGGCATCCCCATGCTTGTGAAATGTGAGAAGATACTGCAAAAACTTTTGCTGCTTCTTCGCCTTTTTCAGTTCTGACCAAGACCATTTGTCCGTGTTGAACATCGACTGTATCAGGGATTTGAAGAGGATAAAATTTATTTTTTAACAGTTTTACTGCGAATTTGATCATATATAACAC
>JAEZOG010000128.1 GCA_023414155.1 Cyanobacteria bacterium OH_CFB_184
AGTTAATTTCGATTTAGGACCTGCAAGAATCCATGTTTTTGAAATTAATACACCTAATATCGAAAATTCAGGCTTAGAAGTATTGAAGCAGAAATTATAGGTTCGAAATGAAAGTTAGTGCTATTGATCATTCGGGAATTGCAAAAAAACCTGTTAAGTCGGTAGTAACTTATAATTCTGAATCGAATAAAGTAGAAAAATGCGATTTTAAAGAAAGCAAAAAGCGTATTTATTCTATTTGTATACCATTGTTTTTGTTATCAGCCATAACAAGTGTTTTCGTGTTATCTAAGTTACGCAAAAAGCTATAATAATAAAACTAACACCCCAGATGTAAGTGGTGTTAGTTTTTTACTTTAAAATTAAATTCTTTATTTATTGGCTTATTTCGATTCCAGAACTTGTTCCTAATCTAGTTGCACCGGCTTCAATAAGTTTTAGAGCTTTTTCTTTATCTTTAATGCCACCTGATGCTTTGATCTCAAGGTCAGTTGGTCCAACTATTTTGTTCATAATTATAACATCTTCAACTTTAGCTCCGACGCCGTTTTTAACAAATCCTGTTGAAGTTTTTACAAAATCTGCTTTTGCCTCTATAGAAAGTTCGCAAGCTTTTATGATTTCTTCTTCTGTTAAAAGATCTGTTTCGATAATGACTTTTAGAATGTGATTCCCGCAGGCTTTTTTAACCATTGCTATATCGTTTCTTGCATAGTCCCACTCTTTATTTTTGATGGCTTGTATGCAAATAACCATATCAATCTCATCTGCTCCATCTTCTATAGCTTTTTGAGCTTCAAATGCTTTGGCTTCAGGCAAAGAAGCACCAAGAGGAAAGCCAACTACTGTTACGATTTTTACTCCTGAATCTTTTAAGAAATCTTTTGCCATTTTAACGTTTATTGGATTTACGCAAACACCTTTAAAATGGTGATGTTTTGCCTCGTTGAAAAGATTTTTTAGTTCTTCGTTTGTAGCATCAGGTTTTAGTAGAGTGTGTTCAACATAATTAGCTATATTCATTTTTGCCCCTTTATTTAATTATCTCAAGCATTTCTGTAGTTTTGAATTTTTTTGGTGAATAAAATTCTATATATTTTTTTAGTAGTTTAAAGCAAAAGTCACAGATTTTTTCTGTTGCAAGTTCATCATATCTTGTTTTTTCAGAAAAATCAGTATTTTGAAGAGTTTTGATGAAATCTTTTATTTTATAATGCATTTTTTGAACACCGATTGTAGTTGATTTGCAGTTTAAACATAAAATGCCGCCTTGTTCAAAAGAAAAGTAAAGTTCTTCTTGGTCTATTTCGCAGTTGCATTTTACGCAGGTATCAGTTTCAAGAGAGTAGCCTGAAATGTTCATTACTTGAAGTTGAAATCTAAGCACAGATAGCATAGTTTCTTCTTTTGTTTTGCATTTTGATATTGTTTCAAGGAAAGAATAAAACAGGTTATAGATTTCTTCGCTGTTAGGATCATTTTCGATGCCAAAGTTATTTATTATTTCAGCGCAGTACATCGAATAAAAAAGTTTATCCATATCCCTTCTTAAATTGATAAATGTGTCTAAAGCTTCTGCCTGACATATAGTGTCAAGGTTTTTCCCTTTATGGAGCATCAATTTATTGGCAACAAGCATATCCATTCTGCCCCCAAGCTTGCTGGAGGTTTTTTTACTGCCTTTTGCAACACCTCTAATGAGTCCTTTTTCTTTTGAATACATAACGATTATTTTGTCGGACTCACTTAAGTTGTATGATCTTATATTTATGGCATTTGTTGTGAAGTTTTGCATTTGTTTGTTATTTACATATTTATTTTGTTGTAGGTGCCGTGGTAAGCGCCTCTGAAAAGTTGTTGAAGCTCGACTTTATTGTCGCTGTAATAAAGTGCATTTTCTTTTGAAATGACATTTTTTTGAACAAGCGAATATAACGACATGTTTAATGTAATCATATCGCTGAAAGATCCTTTTTTTACAAGGTCATAAATTTGCTCTAGTTCGTCTTTTATGATGAAGTCTTTTACTGTTGGTGTTACTACCAGTACTTCACAAGCCGGTATTCTTCCTGCTGTATCTTGTCTTGGAATTAATTTTTGTGCAATTGTACCTCTTAAGGTTTCTGCAAGCTGTTTTCTTATAAAGTCTCTGTCTTTCGGGTCAAAGAAGTTTATAATTCTGTTTATTGTTTGTATTGCATCATTTGTGTGCATTGTGGCAAATACCAGGTGACCTGTTTCAGAAGCTTTTAGTGCGCTTTGCATTGTTTCAAGGTCTCTTATTTCACCGATTAAAATAACATCAGGATCTTGTCTAAGAGCGTATTTTATTCCGTCAGGGAATGATGCTGTATCTATTTCGATTTGTCTTTGAGTGATTATGGATTTTTTGTCTGTATAAATATGTTCAACAGGATCTTCAATTGTTATAATGTGTTTTTGATAATTTTGATTTATGAAATCAAGCAAAGATGCAATTGTAGTTGATTTTCCGCTACCTGTCGGTCCTGTAATTAAAACAATTCCGTTAGTTAATGTTGCAAATTTTTCTATCGATTTTGGGAGGCTCAGTTCCTCAATCCCTAGTATTTCATAAGAAATTACTCTTATTACTATAGAAAGTCTGCCGAGTTCTCTAGAAAGGTTTACCCTGAATCTTGATACACCTTTTATTTCATAGGCAAAATCCAGATCAAATACTTCAAAAGCTTTATTTTTTATACTGCTTGGCACGATGAAATCTATTATAGAAAAAATTTCAGCTTCACTTAATGGTTCAAGTTTTGTTTTAAATATTTTCCCATCTTTTCGAAGTGCTGGAGGTTCGTCTGTTCTCAAGTGGATATCAGATGCCCCTTTTTCAACAGCTTCTTTTAAAAATTTTACAAGATCAAATTTGCCCATAACTCACATTATTTCATTATATTACTCTTTAATTTTACACTCTTTTAAGTTAAAAATAAACATTTTATATTTGTTTACACTCTTGTTACTTTGTTTTAAGAATAGTAAACGTTTTGACTATTGAGTCTATTTGTTGTCTAATTAAGTATATATAAAGTCTAGGCTTGGGCAGAACGTATAAAAGATGTATATTAAAGAGCTAGAGGTTGATAACTTCAAATCTTTTGCTAATACTGTTACTATCCCTTTTTTGAAGGGTTTTACTACAATCTCAGGACCAAATGGTTCGGGTAAGAGTAATATAATTGACAGTATACTTTTTGCACTCGGTCTTTCTACTTCAAGGACTCTTAGAGCAGAAAAGTTGTTCCATCTGATTTCTACTCATAACAAGAGGAATGAAGCATTCGTTAGGGTAACTTTTGCTCCTGAAAATAGCGAAGAAGAAGAAATTATTGTCGGAAGAAAAATAAGAAAATCATCACAAGGTTTTAACAGCATTTACTATTTAAACGGTAAAATCGCTACCCTTAGTGAAATACATGCCAAGCTGGAAAAACACAATATAACCCCGAACAGCTATAACGTAATGATGCAGGGTGATGTTACAAGTATCACAAATTGCTCTGCCTTTGAAAGAAGAAAGATAGTTGATGAAATCGCTGGAGTTGCTGATTTTGACAGGCGTATAGAACAGGCTTCAAACGAACTTCAGACAGTTGAACAAAGAGTAGAAAAATCAAGTATTATTCTTGCAGAGATTGATTCTAGGATTGAGCAATTAGCTTCTGAAAGAGAAGTTGCTTTAAAATACCAAAAACTAAAAGAAGAAAAAATCTCTTTAGAAAGCCGCATTACAACAGTAAAATATTTTGATATTAAACGTTCTATTGAAAGAGTTCATGAGAGCATTTTAGAGTTTAACAAAAAGAAAAAAGAAGAAGAATATAAATTAAAAGACCTTGTCGCTAAACTAGCTCAAGCCAAAGCTAAATACGAAGAGGTTTCTGAACTTGTTAAAACCAATGGTGAAGCGGAACAAATTGAAATTAAAAAACAAGTTGAAGAATTAAAAGGTCAAATTGAAAGAAAAAATTCTGCTTCAAACTTTGCAGATAAACAAATTCACGACAATTTAAAGACCATTGAAAATGCTAAAAACGGTATCGAGTCATTAAAAGAAAAAATCAGTTTTACAAATGAAAAAATCGAAGCTAAAAAAGAAGAAATCAATGGTATAGAAGCTAATATTGAAATTCAAAAGCAGCAGCTTAATAGAATTCTTCAAGAAGCTGCAGGATTAAGCCAAACAGCAGATGAGTATATCGAAAAAAGAAATACACTAAGAAAAAATCTTGAACAACTAAAAGATCAAGAGCTAAATCTGCAAAAAGAGTCTATACCTTTAGAGTCAGAGCTTAATAATGCTAAAAAAGATATTGAAGAGTCAAAAAATATAATTGAAGAATTAAAAGAGTTTAAAGCAACTTTCGGCGGAAACAAAGATAAGCTTCAAATAGAAGTTGAAGATTTAGCAAAGGATCTTGAAGATTACAAAATAGTTCAGCAAAATGCTATGTATGAGCTTGATAAGGCTAAAAATGAAGCTTTTGACTTGAATCATAATATTCAGATGGCTTACAGAAAAGTTTCTCAATTAGAAGCTCAAAAAAGTGCTTATGATGAAGTGAATTTTGGAAAAGCAATCGATACAGTTTTAAATGCAAAGCTAGATGGAGTCCATGCGCCGCTATTACAACTTGGTAAAGTAGATAAAGAATATTCTACAGCTCTTGAAGTTGCTATGGGTTCAAGAATGAAAAATATTGTTGTTGATGATGAGGATGTAGCTAGAGTTGCAATTGATATTTTAAAATCATCAAATGCAGGTGTTGCAACATTTTTGCCGTTGAATAAAATCGGCAAAGCCCCAGGAAGTCTTCGTCTTCCAAAAGAAAAAGGAGTCGTTGATTTTGCAATAAATTTGATCGATTTTGATGATGAATATCTAAACGCTTTTTATCATTCTCTAGGCGAAACTCTTGTTGTAGAAGACTTCTCAAGTGCCAAAAAACTGATCGGCAGATACAGAATGGTTACTTTGTCAGGTGACTTGTTTGAAAAATCAGGTGCTATTTCAGGCGGTTCAAGAAGACAAACAGGTTTAAGATTTAGCCAAAATCAAGATGATGAGTTAAATACCTTTAAAGAAAGATTAAAAGGTTTTGAAAAAGATGCGCTTGCTTTAGATCGTAAAAAAGCTGAACTAGAACAGAAATTAGACAAGGTAAGAGTCGATTATTCAAGTACTATGAACGCATTGAACAGCGCAAAATTAGAGTTGAATAACTTGATTAAAAATTCAGAAGACAATGAAAAAAATATTGCTCAAAGAGAACTTTTGATAAAAGAGTTAGAGCCAAAAGTTGTTCAAATTGAGAAAAAACTTGATGCTTATGAAGAACAGCACGTCCAAATGAACTCCCAAATACTTGAACTTGAGGCTCAAATTCAAGAGATTGAAAGCAAAATGAGTGAAGAAGAACTAGTTAAGCTTAAAGAGATGACAGAAGCCGTTGAGGGTATGATTAAAAAATATCAAACCCAAGTTCTTAACTGCCAAAATGATATTAACGATTTAAACCGCGATATCAGCTTTAACAATGAAGTTATAAAAACAAAAGAAGAACAAATCCAAAAGCTTATAAAAGATAATGAAATATTCGCGCAAGACAAAGACAGATACAAAGAAGAAATAAAAGTAATTGAAGTTCAAATTCAAGAGCTGGAAGTTAAAATAAAAGACCTTGGCGAAAAACTTGTTCAGCTTCAAGCTCAAAGAGATCTTGTTCAGCAAGAACTTTTAGAAATCGAAAAACAAAAGAACATTTTTGACAACGACTTAGCTAGAATGACTGAGCAAATTGAATCTTTCAAAGCAAGAAGAAGAGAGCTTGATCCTCAATTAGATGAAGTAATAAGAGAGTTAAAAGAAGCAAACATAGATGTGAGCGAGCTAAAACCTGTCGAGATGTCAGTAGAAGAAATAACTTCAAGAATCCAAAAACTTCAAAAGCGAATGGAAGAAATGGAACCTGTTAATATGAGGGCGATAAGCGCTTATGATGAAGTTATCGCAAGGCAGGAAGAATTAAAAACTAAAATAGATACGTTGTCTAAAGAGCGAGGCCAGATTTTAGAGAGAATGTCAGGCTATGAGCAGTTGAAGAAAGACACTTTCTTAAAAACATATAATAATATCAACGAGAACTTTAAAGAAATATTTGCCGGTTTATCTGATGGTGAAGGGACTTTGATTTTAGAAAACCCTGAAGCTCCATTCCAGGGCGGGTTAACAATTGAGGCGCAACCTAGAGATAAGAAAAAACAAAGATTAGAAGGTATGTCAGGTGGTGAAAAATCACTTACTGCTCTTGCTTTTGTGTTTGCTATACAAAGATATATGCCAGCTCCATTTTATGCGTTTGACGAGGTGGATATGCACCTTGACGGTATCAACGTAGAAAAATTGGCGGAGATGATTAAGTTCCAGTCAAAAGATACGCAATTTATAGTTGTAAGTTTGAGAAAACCTATGATAGAATCAGCTAATAGGACTATCGGGGTTACTCAAAAAGAAAAAGGGATAACCAGAGTTACGGGAGTGAAATTAAGAGACTGATATGTTAGATGCAAATAATGCAGAAATTTTTTATATGCAAGAAGCTACAAACTCTATCGATAAAGAGTTTGGTGCTAATATTGAAATGATTTCTACAAATACACCTAACGAGCAGTTAGATGGTATTGAAATTCTTGTTTCTATGGCAAAACACGGTAAAATCGATCCTTGGAACATAGATATCGTTGATATTACTGATAAATACCTGCTGCATTTGGCAGAAAGTAAGGCTAACAACTTAAGACTTACAGGTAGAACACTTTTATTTGCAGCTATATTGTTGAAAATTAAGTCTAATATTCTTGAAGGTATTGATCCAATGCAGTTTGAACCTGTAGATGAACATCTCGAGATGGATTATGATGATGATTGGATGGATAATGAGCTTGAAGAAGAGCCTATAAATAGAAACAATGTTATTTCTATCGATGAAGTGCTTCAAAGAAGAACAAGTATAAGGCTTAACAGAAACAGAGTTGTAACTTTAAAAGATTTGATACGTCAGCTTGAATTCTATGAAGAGCTTGATAGAAAACAATCCTTGAAAAATTCTCTTGAAAGAGCAAAAAGAAGGGTTAAATCATACGCAAAATTCACTTCTGATGATATTATCAATCTTGCTCACGATGAGTATATCGAAAACAGTGTCAGCATTCTCCGTGAAAATTTAATTAGAATTTTTGAAAAAGAAGAAAAAATTGAATTAAATACTCTTACATTGCTTGGAATGGATAGAATTTCTGCTTACATAGCGCTTTTATTCCTTTCTGCAGCAAGCGATTTTGAGCTTGTTCAAGATGAATTTTACTCTGATTTATTTGTGGTTAAGCAAACTATTTTGCGGGAAGAAACGGCTTAGGGGTGTTGTTGTATGGAACTTAAGTCAAGAATAGAAGCTGTATTATTTGTAACTGCAAATCCTATGCAAATAAAAGAGATTGCAGAAATCCTTCAATCTGATGAGTTTGAGACTGAAAATGCAATGCTGGACTTGATTTTGGATTATTCATCAAGAGAAGGTTCACTGGAAATTGATGATGAAAATGGCTACATCCTTCAGGTGAAAAATGATTACCTTGATATAGTTGAAAAACTATGTCCTGTTGAGCTTGCTCCTCCTGTTTTGAAGACTCTTACTGTTATTGCTCTTAAAGAACCAATCAGACAGTCTGTGTTAAAAGATATGAGAGGTTCAACAGCTTATGATCATGTGCAAGAGCTTGTTAAAAAAGGACTTATTTCAAGATCTAAAGATAAAAACGGTCGTTCTTTTAATTTGAAAACAACTGCTAAATTCGCTGAATACTTTAAACTTAAGGGTGATACAAAAGCGTTAGCCAAAATACTAGAAATTGACACAAATCTGAAAACTGATTAGAATTAATAAAATAACAATATAAAGTTTTTCGAGTGACAAAGAAAAAAATTGAAGTTGTATATGTAGAAAAGAAAAAGAAGAGAAAAAGACCGATTTTTCTTTTGTTTGTTTTATTACTCATTATTCTTTTTTATGTTTTTAAGGCATTTTTGCCGCAGATGCTTTTTGAAATGGGAAAAACCATGTATGAAGCAAAAGATTATGCGGTTTCATCAGAATTGTTTAAAAATGCATACAAGTACAGTCCGGATAAGAATCAAGATTATGCATATTGCTGGGTGCGTGCTCTTTCTCAGCAGCCTTTAACTTATTATGTACAAAAAGATCTATATAAGATTACTCAGTTGGATGATGGGTCTAAAGCCGAAATTTATGCAACGAAAATTTTAAAACGATTTAAACATAAAATACTTTCAAAAGTCGGTGATAGTTATATTGAAGAGGCATTGAATGATACTCAGGTTATAAGATGGAGTTTGTACAATCAGCCGATTAAATATTTTATAGATTTTAAAGCAAATGTGCCTGATTACTATACTGCACTTGTAAATAAGTCATTTGGGCAGTGGCAAAAGAGCCTTGATGGAATCATCAGTTTCCAGCAGGTCAATGATCCTAAATCTGCTCAGATATATCTATCGTTTGTAGATGTTGATTCATCAAGCTTTTGTCATGGGCAAAATTGTGAATACAGCGTGGGTACAACGGTACCGGTTATACAGGATCAAAAATTAAAGTCTATGGATGTAACTATTAATGTTAAAAATAATTTGGGTTCTTATTTCAGCCCTGAAGAAATTTCAACAGTGATTGTCCATGAGATCGGTCATGCACTTGGCATTTGGGGCCATAGTACTTATGTTATGGATATAATGTTTTATTCTGCAGATAAGTTGTATGGAGATAATAGCCAGAAATATATTTCGCAAAGAGATATAAATACTGTTAAATTGCTTTATGCCTTTGCTCCAGATGTTAGCGATATAAATATGGAATCAGTTAACAGAGATAAATTATTTTATGCTCCAATTTTCGTCGGTGACTTGCAAAATGGCAAAACACATGGAATTGATCTTGCTTCAAAGAAATTAAAACAAAATCCAAATGATGTGAATAACTGGCTTGACTTAGCTTCCAGATACACAAACGACAAACAGTACGAAACAAGTAATCATATTCTAGCTCAGGCACTATCAATAGCCAGAGATAGACAGACTATAGCTGTTATTTATTATAGTATGTCTAATAATTCTTTATGTGAGAAAAAGTATTCTGAAGCTCTTGATTTGGCTCAAAAAGCTCAGAGTATAAATGATGATTTTGAAACCAGAGCATTGATCGCTTTAATCAAGGCGAAAAGAGGCGACTTTAAATCAGCTGAAAAAGAGTTTATAAAACTAAGAATAGAACAGCCAGCAAATATTGATGTAGCTTTAAATATGGCTGATATGTATATTCAAAAGAAAGATTTATTAAACGCTAGAGAAACAATTAAATCTCTTGTCGCAGAAAATCCTATGGCAGCTAAAGATCCAAGATTAAATTCATATAAGTTGTACACTATTTTGTAATTATTCTTTTAAGCCGCCGCTTAAAATGTCGTTTATAAAATATTTTTTTCCAAGCAAAAAGACAGCAATAACAGGTATACAGCAGATTGTAGAATAAGCCATAAGCTGTCCCCATTGTGTTATCTCTCTGAAGCTTCCTTTGAAGTTTGCAAGACCGATAGGAAGTGTTCTCATCGAGTCTGAGTTTGTGATTATTAAAGGCCACATAAAACTGTTCCAGGTTGATATGAATGTAAAAATTGCCAAAGTGACAACTGCCGGTATTGCAAGCGGTAAAGCGATTTTAAAGAAAATAGTAAAAATATTACACCCATCGATTTTTGCAGCTTCTTCAAGATCTTTTGGCAAAGACTTGAACCATTGTCTCATCATAAACACGCCAAACCCCCCAAAAAGCCCGGGTACAATTAATCCTTGATAAGTATCAATCCAGTTAAATTCTTTCATCAGAAAAAATAACGGTATAATGTTCACTTGAGGAGGAACCATCATTGTTATTAAAATAAGGAAAAATATCGGCTCTTTGTATTTGAAATTCAATCTGGCAAATGCGTATCCTGCCATCGCGGAAATAAAAACCTGACCTATTGTAGTTGCAGTTGCAACATATAAGCTGTTAAAGAAATATTTTTTTAAAGCTACAGCGGTTATTACGTTTGTGTAGTTATCTGTTATAAAAGGATTTGGGATTGCAGATGGCGGATAAGAAAAGATCTGTTTATCCATCATAAAAGAAACGCAAAGCATCCATAAAAAAGGTACTATCATTGATAAAGCACCAAGTATTAAAATTGTGTATCCTAATGGTTTTATGAGTTTTTGCATTTGTCTTTTTTAAAATAACTATGTGTTAATAATACCATTATCTATTCGGTTTGATAAGCTTATTACGTTGTTAAAACTTAAATATTATGAGATAATAAGCTCATTAAAAGAAGGATTTACGATGCAAAAAAGACTTTTAGTGGTTGATGATGATGTTGAAATCCGTGAGCTTTTGGAATTTGACCTTGCTCAAAGCGGTTATCTTGTTGATACTGCAGCAGATGGAGTTGAAGGTCTTGATAAGGCTGTGAATGCCCACTATGACCTTGTTCTTTTGGATGTTATGATGCCAAAGATGAACGGTTATGATGTTTGTCAAAATATCAGAAAAACAAAGCCCGATATGCCTGTTTTGCTTTTAACGGCAAAAGGAACAATCAATGATAAAACTACAGGTTTTGATTCTGGTGCGGATGATTATATTGTAAAACCGTTTGATATCCAGGAAGTTTTACTAAGAGTAAGAGCTCTTTTAAGAAGAAATACTTCTCCTAATCTCAATAATTTGTCAAAGGAGATACTAAAGGCCGGTGACATCGAGCTTTTCCCTGATTCTTTAGAAACTAATATTAAAGATAATCGAATAAAGCTTACTCCTACTGAGTTTGAGATTTTGTATTGTCTTATGCAGCATATAAATAGTGCTGTTTCACTTGCAGTGCTTTTAAGTGAAGTGTGGGGATATGACGGTGATGAAGATGTTAGAATGCTCAGAGTCCATGTTGGCGGCTTGAGGCAAAAAATAGAAGAAGACCCAAAGCATCCTGTTTACCTTCATACAGTTACAAATGTAGGCTATAAGCTTACTCCATATAATGATGAGCAAGAATGAGAAAAAGATTTAAAAGACTAAAAATCATAGAACAAATCGCAATCGTTACTTTGTTTTCGGTTATAACCCCTATGATTATTGCAGGTTTAATCGTTAACAACGTCAACCAGCAAGCAATCAGGCGTGAGCTTAGTTATTCTGCAATGATGATTGCTCAAACGATCGATAACAACATTTATTCTTTGCTTGAGTCTGATCAGGGAAAAATTAAAGAGATAGTGCTTGCTCTCAAGTACCTGCCGTCAGAGTATGTTGAAAAAGTTTATTTAAAAGATGTAATGATAAATTCAAATATTTTTGAAGATCTTGATATAGTTCACCCTTCTGATCAAAAATTTGTTCCTGAACCTGAAGATAAACTTATTTATGATTCTAAAAATAAAATTCTTACAATAAATGAAGAAATAAATGACGATAAATATCTTGTCGCAAAAATAAATCTTGACGTATTCAAGCAGAAGATATTTAACAACATAAAAAATGATAAAAGAAGAATATATGTTGTTGATAATGATAAAAAGCTTGTGTTTGCTCATAATTATCTTGAAGAAGATTTTAATTCTGTAATTAAATTATTGCCCAAAAAACTTGAATATAATGAGGCTGTAACCTTTGGAAATGTCAAAAACCAGCCTCTTGTGTATTTGAAAATGGGTCAGAATAATCTTACAGTAATTGTAAATACGACAGAAGAAATAACAGATAAAACAATCAATACTGCAAGAGCAAAAATCATAGTTTCTATATTGATTGCTGTGTTTTTTATATTGTTGCTTGTAGGCTTATATTCTTATTACCTTTATATAAACATGAGGCAGTTGTTCAAAGGGCTTATGGCATTATCAAAAGGTAACTATAAACGCCAGATTAGACTTTTGACAAATGTTTTTACTCCTCATGAAATCGTATTCCTTGCACAAGAATTTAATAAAATGGTGAACGAAATCAATAATTCATACAGGCAGTTAAAGCAAAAAAATAAAGAACTAAAAATATTAAATGAATTCAGGTCTAACTTGATCGATACAGTCAGCCATGAGTTTAGAACCCCTTTAACAAGCATAAAAGGATATACTTCAAGGC
>JAEZOG010000268.1 GCA_023414155.1 Cyanobacteria bacterium OH_CFB_184
TGTTAATGCAGCATCAACAGTTGAAGACTGTGAAGAACCTATGAAATCTGAAGAAACAAGTGGTTGCTCTTCAAAAGCAAGGATTTTGCCATCAGCAGCTTCTTTTAGTGCAGCGTTAACAGCTTCAGCTGAAACAGGTTTTTCAGTTTCGAAAACAACGTCAACTACAGAAACGTCTGGAGTTGGAACTCTTAAAGCAAAGCCGTTTAATTTACCTTTTAATTGAGGTAATACTAATGCAACCGCTTTAGCAGCACCAGTTGTTGTAGGAACGATGTTGATCGCGCCAGCTCTAGCTCTTCTTGGATCAGAGTGACCAGCATCAAGAATTCTTTGGTCGCCTGTGTAAGAGTGAGTTGTAGTCATTAAACCTTTAACGATTCCAAATTTCTCGTCAACAACTTTAGCAACAGGTGCTAAACAGTTAGTTGTACAAGAAGCCATAGAAATTACGTTGTGTTTAGAAGAATCGTATTGATCTTCGTTAACACCTAAAACTATAGTGATGTCTTCGTTTTTAGCAGGTGCAGAAATGATAACTTTTTTAGCACCAGCAGTGATGTGAGCTTTCGCTTTTTCTGCATCTGTGTAGAAACCAGTTGATTCGATAACTACATCAACACCTAATTTAGCCCAAGGTAAATTAGCTGGATCTTTTTCAGCGAAGAATAATATTTTTTTACCATTGATTACCAAACCATCTTCTGCAGCTTCAACAGTACCGTCAAATCTACCCATAACTGAGTCAAATTTGAAAACGTGTGCTGCTGCTTTAGGTGATAATCCTGGATCGTTGATAGCAACATAGTCAAGTCTGTCAAAGATACCTTCTTTGATTGCTGCTCTTAATGTGTTACGGCCAATTCTACCAAAACCGTTTATTGCAACTTTTACCATAGTTTAAGCTCCTCTTCTTTTATCTAACACTTTTAAACTATGACTATATATATAAATGAAACATAACAGATAATCAAGTTATCAAAAAGTATCATTTTAATTATTGACGACAAATTGCTCATCTAAAAGTCGAGAAAACTTGGGCTGTTCTAACTCGGTTTTTTCAAATTTTCCACCTCTTTTGTAATACTCTTGCATTGCCTTTTCTTCAGGAAGAAGCTTTATAGGCAAGTTATTTTTTTCTCCGTATAGGGCGGGAAAATAAACCTCAATAAAACTAGCACTTTGTGGTGTAGAACGAAAACATCCTATTATTTCTTCTCTAAAAATGTCCACGTTTAATATCTCATCCGACAGTATTGGCTGCTCTTTTCTCACTGTGTAAAAACGGTACATTTTTTCTAGTTTGTACATCATCTTTCTAGAGTTACTGAGCTTTAATTTATAATAATAAAAGAAATTATCATCAAAGCTTTTGTATAAATGCAAGGCAGGAATAAAAAACAATACACCAACTAAATACAAGGCCGTTAGATTAAAGAACAAATATTTTCTCTGTTTTATGAGTTCTCTTGAACAATAACCGAACAATACAAACAATGCAGACAGCAAAACTATCAAAGTATCAAGGCCCAAACTTGGACAAGATACCCAGTAATGAGGAAAATCACGAAATGTCTTTCCTGACAATATTAAAGAATAATTAAATACCATTACCCCAAAAATTAACGAATAAGAAAAATAAATCACTTTTAATGAAGTAACCTTGTTTTTGGCTAAAGAAAAACAAAATATGGTTAAAAGCAGAATTGATAATGAAACAACCCAATGAAAATCATAAACAAAGACCTCTAAAAACCAATATTTTGAAAATTCAATAAAATTTTCTCTAAAAGTATACAAAACCTCTTCAAATCCAGCTACTCCTCGATCTTTAGCCAACCTAGTAAAAGAAGGATTAAAATACAATAAAAATAAACCGCTCAAAAACGCTATCCCTAATATATAAATTTTTTTTGATTTAAAGATAAATTTTTTAAAAAAAGGATAATAATGTTTAATTTTAAAATATCTGCTTTTTAAAATGCTGCCAAGTAAAATGGGGAATAGCAAAAGGAACAATAAAGAAAATATAATTGAAATATTTATAAACTCTGTTGACAAACCTGAGCAGAAACAAATTACAATAAAGAGAAAAAAACTTAAACCACTCTTCCATTTTTTAGTTAAATATATTTTGTAAAAATTTAACCAAAACAATAAATAAAAGATCATCATAAATATATATCTGTAATTTCTACCCGATACAAACAAAGTTGCAACAGAATCCCAAGCTGAAGTCCCAAGGAATAAAACAGAAAAAGAAAAGGCAGCCAAAAAATAATTAAACACTCCTAAAAACTTCGATTTATTTGAAGTGATAGAAAACCTTGAGATTAAAAACATTACAGTGATAAAATTAAAGACCTTAAAAAAATTACCAAAGTAATTATCATTTGGATGCACATTGAAGGACAATGGAATGTATGAACCAAAAATTTTAGAGATAATTATTGCAATAAAAGAACCATGATCAGCATCCTTATACAAATCAACTATATTTGTATTCGGATAAAAGAATAACCACCTATAATCCTCTGCAATCATATAAGTTTTATCTATAAAAAAATACAATACTGCAATGATCAATAACGTTATTAAAACGTATAAAAAAGTTTTTAATACTAAATTGGCTTTAGTCATTTTGCTTTTTCTATTGTTGAGTACAACGTTTTTATCTGAAAGTTTATTAAAATTAGGACATTTTAGCTCTTCTTCACTTTTAAAGCTAACCCGGATAAAGCTGAATAATTATTTTGATGGATCTGTGATTTAACAAGGTCCAAAAGGGTAATTAATAGATATTACCCAGTTAAACTATTTGCAAAAAATATACCATATTTCAGTTTTTTTTGGTATAATGTTATAAAATATTAATGGGATAAACTAATGGCAAAAAAATTTTCAAAAAGAACACGCAAAGAATTTAACTTCTGGAGAGCGTTTTTCCAACGACTAGTATGTAACTGGACTTATGGACTGTATATAAGAATAATGTATCGTTTAGAAGTTATTGGAAATAAAAACATCGAAAAAAATAAAAACTTTATTGTTGCCGGAAACCATATCTCTGCAAAAGATCCATTCATCATGATTCAGGCTTTAAGAACTCCTGTTGCCTATATGGCAAAAGAAGAATTATTTGAAAAATTCTTCTCTAGAACACTTATGGACTGGTGTGGTGCATTTGCTGTGAACAGAGAAAAACTAGACGTTTCCACAATTAAAACCGCTCTTTCTATTAAAGATACAAAATGGAAACTAGGACTATTTCCACAGGGAACAAGGGTTTCTAATGGAAAAATCGAAAAAGTATCAAAAGGATTTGCTTCTCTTGCAAAAGCAACGAAAGCAGACATTCTTCCTGTTGCTATCCTGGGAGCAGATAAAAATGTAAAAATTCCTTTTACAGGAAAAATTGTTGTAAAAATTGGGGACCTAATCCCATACAGCGAAGATATTGACGAAATGGTTGAAAAATGGTGTAAAGCTATATCTGAATTAACCGGTCACGAGTACTGCCCGGCATAAACTTCTTATTTATAGCGAGATATAGAGAGTAGAATTAAGATAAGATCATGAGTGAGAATTATTCAAGAAGATATGCCAAAGACTTTCATTGGAAAAAATTCCTTTTTCAGCTTTTTGGTGTTTACTGTGTCGGCATGCCTGTTTTTTGGCTCTTTTACAAAATAGAGCTAAAAGGTGCACACAATGTACCTAAAAACCAAAAATACATTTGTGCTCCAAACCACATTTCATATTTTGATCCATTCATAGCAGCATATGCTATAAAAAGCCCGATTGCTTTTATGGCAAAAAAAGAGCTGTTTGAAAGCCCAAGACTTGCAAAAACACTTGATGGGCTTGGTGCTTTTTCAGTAAATAGAGAAAAACTTGAAGTATCTACGATAAAAACAGCTAAAGAAATATTCAAAACTAAACATTGGCTTTTGGGAATTTTCCCTCAAGGCGGAATAAGAAAAAATAAAAAAATCGAAAATATAAACAAAGGCTTTGCAGTTCTTGCTAAAACAGCAAAATGGAATATC
>JAEZOG010000275.1 GCA_023414155.1 Cyanobacteria bacterium OH_CFB_184
CTTCTGTCCTGCCCATAAAATCTTTATTCACGGGAAAGCGCATATTTAAATTTTTAATATCAATCAATTCTTGCATAAATTTAATTATACTCTATTTCTTGTAAAATAAAGCTCTACATTTGTCTTATCTTTGTACTATATTTCTTACAAAGTTATATCTTCTAAAAACTTAATCGAGCCGTTTTTTGAATCAAATTCGCACTGGACTCCGATTGGAAGGGTAATTTTATCCTTGTCATGAGAAATATTAAAACCATCACAAACAGGAATATTGAGTTTTTCAGCAAGCTCATAAAACAAGCTACAAAGATAATCTTCTCTATCAATAGAAGTAAACTTTCCAAGAGCTATTCCTGCAAGATTATTTTTAAACTTTGGAATATTTAGAAGCTGAGTGAACATCTTATCAATTTTGTACACAGGCTCATTTAAATCTTCAACAAACAAAATAAATTTTTCATCACAGGTAAAATCCTGCCCTGCAAGTGAAACTATAGTCGAAAGATTTCCGCCCCACAAAACTCCTCTTGAAAGCCCTTCTTTATAAACGTTGCTATTTATAGCCTCTAAGCTTGAATATTTACCTGCTTTTTGAAGCATTTCATAAAAATTACTCTCGGTATAATTATTTATCTCATTCTCACCAAAATCTCCGTTTGACATAGGCCCATGGAAAGTTAACAGCCCTGTTTTTTTATAAATCATCAACAAAAGAGCGGTGATATCAGAATATCCAACAAGGATTTTAGGATTATTTTTTATCAATTCATAATCAATATAATTTATTATGCGAATTAGTCCGTAACCGCCTCTTGTACAGACAATTGCATCAATATTTTTATCTTCAAAAAAGGAATGCAGAGCATCGATTCTTTCTTTGTCAGTTCCGGCAAAATATCTGTCTTTTTCATACGTGGTAGAAGAAACAACAACATTAAATCCTTTAGACTCAAAGTATGACTTTGCTTTTTGTATTCTCTCTGGTTCTCTTATGTCGCCTGAAACAGATAAAAGACCGATTGTTTGCCCGATTTCTAATTTCTTAGGTTTAATTAAGTTCATAAATGCTCTTTTTCATCTTGGATTCGTATATAATTATAGTATCATTTGTGAGTGGAGTAAATAATTGAGCAATAAGTACATTCCTCTATATAGAAAATATAGGCCACAAACCTTTTACGACCTTATCGGACAAGAAAACATCGTAAAAGCGTTAAGTAACGCCATAAACATGAACCGAATTGCTCATGCGTACTTGCTTTGCGGCCCAAGAGGTACAGGAAAAACCTCTTCTGCAAGGATTTTAGCAAAATCTTTAAACTGCCAGGAAGGCCCGACCCTTAAACCATGCGGGAAATGCCCTAGCTGCTTAGATATTACAAACTCTGTACCAATGGATGTAATAGAAATCGATGCTGCAAGTAACCGTTCTGTTGAAGATACGCAGGCGATTTTAGAAAAAATCCAATATGTTCCAGTGAATGGAAGATACAAAATATATGTGATAGATGAAGTTCATATGCTCTCTAACCACGCATTTAATGCGCTTTTAAAGACCCTTGAAGAGCCGCCTGAAAACGTTATTTTCATTCTTGCAACCACAGAACCTCATAAAGTTCTTGAAACAATTATTTCAAGATGCCAAAGATTTGATTTTAGAAGAATTACAACTGAAGACATAGTCAAAAGACTTGAATATATTTCAAAAGAAGAAAACATCAATATTGCAAAAGAAGCGCTTTATTCAATTTCCAAAAACTCAGCAGGCGGAATGAGAGATGCACTTGCCTTACTTGATCAGATAAGTGTTTTGGGCCAAACAAAACAAATCGATATAGAAGATATCAATGAACTTTTAGGTAAAATTTCATACGATATGCTTTTTGAAATAGCTCAGTGCATAATCGATTCAAAATGCGACCAATCAATTCTTCTTATAGACAAAATATACAGCAAAGGCAACGAGCCTATCCAAATAGTAAGCAATCTAATTCAATACTTAAGAGATATTTTAGTATTGAAAAACTGCTCTGATAAAGAACTTGTTCTAAGTATGACTCAGCTAAATGAGACTTATCTTGAAAAAATCAAGCCCCAAGCTGATCAACTCGATATAGAACAAATAATCGCAATCATAGATAAACTGTCTTACTATGCAACTCAAATCAAAGAAACAACCAACAAATATCTATGGCTAGAGCTTTGTATTATAGATGTAACGAATAACCAGAGCATACCTAAAATAGCAGATTTAACAAAAAGAATAGACCTGCTGGAAGCTCAGATTAATTCAGGTAATATCACGCCTCAATCGATAAGCTATCAACAAATGCCTCAAGCACCGGTGCAAAAGTCACCCAAAGTAACGCAGCCTATTCATTCTGTTGAAAAAGAGCCGATAAAACCTTCTGTTACGAAAGCAGAAGAAAAGATTGAAACACCACCGTTAGAGACAACTGAATCTGAACCAACCACGTTCTCAAACAGCGTTGCTGGCGACTTATCTCAAATATGGCACGATCTTCTTCAGAACATTGAGAGTATGCCCTCAAGAGCATTCTACGTTAGCTTAGCAAAACCTATCGAGCTTACAAAAGAAAATATCGTTATATCTTTTGCTAAAGACATTTTTGTAAAACAAGCGAAAGAAGATACAAAAAAATTACCGCTTCAAAAAGCAGCTATGAAGTATTTTGGAGTAAATAACATCAATATTCAGGTGAAACTAACTGACGGAACAGAACCTGAAATATCTGCTCCATCTCAAAATACAATTCCTAAAAAAAAACATGATGTAAAGCCAAAAGAAACAGCTCCGCAAGAGGAAGATGAATATTACAACGAACTCTTGAAAAAGCCTGAGGAAAAATCTCCACAAATAAATGAATCTGATCAATCTAAAATGATCTTACAATTATTTGACGGCAAATATATAGATTAATCTTTTAAACCCTTGATTTCAAAGCTCTTTCGACATCTCTGTTTTGGTCTTTTTTAGCAAGATCATCACGTTTATCGTAGAGTTTTTTACCTTTTGCAAGTGCAATTTCTACCTTAGCCCAGCCATCTTGAATAAATATTTCGATAGGGATAACCGTATAGCCTTCTTTTTTGATTTTTCCAAGCATTTTTTCTATTTCTTTTTTATTTAAAAGAAGCTTTCTTACTCTTTCAGAGTTGACGTTGTATCTGTTGCCTTGCTCGTATGGACTTATATGACAGTTATACAGAAACACTTGAGAATCTTCAATTTTTGCAAACGCATCTTTAAGGTTAACAGAACCTTTTCTTATCGACTTAATTTCTGTACCGGTAAGCACCATACCTGCTGTATACTTGTCAAAGAGGTGGTACTCGTGAAATGCTTTTCTGTTTGTAGAAATAGTTTTTTTAGACATAAGCGAATTATATCACAACCTAAAACTTTTCATAAACCCAAATATCTTTGTACCTTTCAGGGGTTTGATCTTGACTATAAACCATAAATCTTGATTTTTGGATAAATCCTTTTTTCCTCATATCATTTTTAGGTATGTAGCAAATAGCTGTAGCCGGGATTCGGTTGTGACCTTTTGTAATAAGTTTGTTATGTCTATCAATGTAGAAACAATTAGAGATGTGGTTTTTAGTAAAAAGTATATCATTATTAAAGAGAACATACTCTGAAATCCTTTCAGGATGATTAATTTGTTCACTATCTTGAATCACATGGTTTGTCACAATGTAATCGTATTTAGATAAATCGATTGTCTTATAGTCTTCAAGAAGCTTGAAATCGACCGTCCATCCATCTTTTTCCATCATTTTCATATGGTATGCTCTAAAATTGACTCCAGCAAACATCAATATTTTTTTAGGTGTTGGACTTTTAGCCAGTTCTCTTGTTAATACGCATACTGGCATATTATTTGAAAACTCGAAATTTTCTGAACAACTAACTCTTTCCCTAAAAGAATCAAGCGATTTTTCGTGGTTATAAATGTACAAAAGCTTGAAAAAAGGTCTGGAACTAAGATGAGAAGAGATAACAACCATATATGAAATTGCAAAAAACATAATCATCCACTTGAAAATATTTTTGTTGCTCTTTATATAAGAAAGAACCAGCACAGGTGAAGAAAGAACAATAAAAGTGGTTATAAACCTTACGCTATATATCATAAAGCCGAGAGTAAATGACATAACGATTAAATTTATTACAAATAACAAAGCGAACAAGCCTAAAATAAATTTCTTTTTATCGAATTTAAGTTTTTGATTGAATTTTACTGTAAAAAACCTGAAAACCGAAAAAATCAAACAAGGCATAAAAACCAAAAATCCCAATAACCCCGGCCCAATAACAGGGTCTATAAGAGATTTATTGACTTGATTATTCGATGAGATAAGCACCCCATATTTTTGTGGAATATTTAAAAAAGCTAATATTTTATTCTGCAAACTTATAATGTGCGGTCCAAAAAAATCAGCATAATTAAAACCTGAAAAATCAAACATCAAGAATATATAACGGATCATATTACCGACAAAAGCTTTGAAGCCACCATAAAAACTATGCAATGAGATCGAACTTGCTGATCCTAAAGGATTTGAATAGCTAATAAAGTTTAGAACGTAATTGTAAGAAGAAAAAACGATAAAGTTTATTATAAAAAATCCTATAAATTTCAATAAGGGTTTATAAAATTCATTTTTTTTGCACACATATGAAGTTGCAAGCATAAACACACCACATGCCGGAATCGCCATAACAGCAGGAGTTTTTGTACCCACTGCAATAGCATAAGAAAGTGCTGAAAAATACAAAATCATTTTATTTTCAGTTTTCAAATACACAAACCACAAATATAAGCTTGCCAAAACCAATCCGCCGATTATCACGTCAGTTTCAGTAGAAGAAGCCTCAGCCAATATTGAAGCGATTGATGAAAACATAAAAATGACCCAGAGTTTTTTTCTGGTTGAATAGCCTAATTCTCCTAAAAAGTTATACAAAGCAACCACTGCTAATAAGTAGCCGCAAAACGAAAACCCTGATAAAAACCAATCTTTTTTAAGAAAAAGCAAAACCCAAGTATATAACAACTCTGAATTTATCGGCATCACATTCATTCTGCTATCTGCGATGTCAAAATGATTCAAGTTACCGTTAGAAATCCAAAAAGGAACTCTTGCAAGGTGATAAGAAAATGCATCGAATGAATTAACAGGAACAAAAATACACATTATCACAGTTATAATTATGAAAAAGACAAAAGCAGCACTCAACAATATCAATGATTTATCTTTAAGCAATGCGTTTTTTATTTTAACCAATTCAGGAACTATATTTGGCCTATAAAGCGGTTTAGAGTTTTTGATCCAAACAAATAAACTTGCAACAAGGAACAGTAAATTAAGAAAAATAAAACTACATGGCTTAATCAAATTGAATATAGATAAAATTTCCATACTTAATATTATTTGGGCAAAAGCAACAAGCAAAAAGTAAATAAAACCTATGATTTGGCGCGGTTTGTTTGTGCTGTTTTTCTCCGCAAGAACCGATGTGGCTAAATATGAGGAGATACAAATAAAGATTAAAGATAGAAGAAATAAAATCATAATAATAAGATTCCAAATTACCAAAATGTATATAACTAATCCTATTAAATAAAAATATTTATACAAGTGGATAATATACGAAGTAAGACTTTATTTTGTAATATAAGTCTATACATATTCCACTCTCACTCGTAAACTGTTTTCAACCGACCGATTTTATCGGTCTTTTTTTTATTTCTTAAAAACCATTACAGTTGCAGCTGCAGTATTTTCACTGTGAGATAAACTGATTTTGCATACATAGCCATCTAGTTTTTCTGTTAAAAACTCAACTTGTGGAACTTTTGTCGAATCATTTACTATCTCTACATCCTGAAATCCGAGCCCAAAAACTCCTATAGAACAAAATGCCTTATAAATGGCTTCTTTTGCACAAAATCTAACAGCTAAATGTTTTGCAGGATATTTAGAGCTAAAACAGTATTCTATTTCTTTTTCGGTATAAACTCTTTTTAAAAAAGGTAAAGTCTTATCTTGAGAATATTTTTCAAATCTCTCAATGTCTTCTAAATCAAAACCCAGCCCTAAAGAATCCATCTGCATTAAATTACAAACCTCGTGCTCATAATTTCAAATATTTTGCCTATAAACAATAATGAACCTATTGCAATACTCAAAAAAGTAGCGATCAATACGGCTCCTGCAGACATATCCTTAGACATCTCAACAAGCTTTGAATATTTATTTCGGTATGAAGCATCCAAAACAAATTCTATGACTGAATTTATAAGCTCACATATTAATACAATTGCAATTACAAAAAACAGCAAACAAAATTCAACGATAGAAAACTTAAGTCCTA
>JAEZOG010000003.1 GCA_023414155.1 Cyanobacteria bacterium OH_CFB_184
GTAAATACTAGAATTCTGAATTTAATATCAGTGTTATTTAAAAATGCTTTAGTTGCATTTGAAATAAGCAAATACAAAAATATAAGATACGCAATCAGTGCAAAAACACCGCTTTCAACAGCCATCTCTAAGAATACACAATAGGTACTTAAAGCATCAAATCCTGACATCATATACAGACCATAAACTTCTCTGAAAGTCTTGTTTCCAACGCCTATTCCCAAAAGCCAATTGTCTTGAAACATTTGAACACTTGAAGCGTAGACGTTCATTCTAAAAGAAGTTGAAGAATCCTCTCTCATAACAAATATCGAAAGTATTCTCTTTAAAATACTCGGGATTGCAACTAAAACAAACATGCCAGCACCAAAGAGTGATGCAACAGCGATTTGCCAGTATTTTTTTAACTTTTCGTTATCTTTTAAAACGATCCAAGAAGCTCCGATGACTCCTAGTATTATAAAGAACAAAGCAATATAGGCCCCTCGGCACCCTGTAAAAAATAAAGTCAATGCAGTAACAAGAAAAGCAACTGAACCTAAAAAGAATTTTTTCATATTTTTAGTTTCGACAGCTAAAAAGATAAAAGCCAAAATAGAACTTATACTTGCAATCAAGTATCCGCCTAATAAGTTTGGATTGTATGGAAGCAATGTTCCATAAATTCTTGAAACAACATCTTCTGGATTAACATAACTTGTATCTTGCCAGGTCGAAATATTAGATAAATCCATATTATTTTGCACAATCCCTACAACCCCTTCAAAAGTAGCAAGGCCGGCAATCAGAAAAATCAAAGGCACAATTTTGTCTTTATTATTCATAAGAAACTGAACTACAGAAAAATAAAAAGACAAATATATAAACGTTTTAGAAAGACCCATCAAACTATACATAAACTCAGTTGAATTTACCACGCTTATGATATTAAATCCCAAAAATATTAACAAAAATAAATTGCAACTGGCAAGAGTTATCTTTTGCCCTTTAAAAAGAAACATTTTTAAAACAGTAAAAGCAACAACGACAAGGGCTAGCAATCCTAATTTACCGCTTCCTAAAAACAAAGAAGCAACTAAAACAAGGCAAATAAGAAAGAAAATTATGTTGTCTAAATTTTTCAATATTAGACTATTTTCTACTAATCCTTGCGATTTTTCTTGAAACCAGGCAAGTTTCTCGTTAACGCAATCAATTACTGAACTACTTAGCTGTTTCATTTTCTACTTTTTCAACACCTTTTGAACCAAGATCAATTGAAGAAATTGTTCCGTTAAGCTTATAATCTTTGCCTTCAAGAACTATAGGAACTCCGATTTTTAATTTGTTTCCACCAACAACTGCGCCATCATCTGTTATTTTTGCTTTATCAACAAGAGTAACTAAAAAATCGAATTGAAACGGAGAAGAAATATCATCAACTATAACAAATTTGTCTTTTGTATTAACAGGTAATGCTATTTTTCTTCTGTCAAATTTTACATCTGTAATTTTCAACTTTGTATAAGGAACGTTTCTAATTGTTATAAAAGAAGAATCGCCTACTCTAAATGGGCTCTCTGCTGAAGTGATTGTTATTCCCCTAAAGAAAACTTGAAAAGAAACTTCTTGCTCAGCTTCAACAGGAGATTTGGAAAATTTATTTTTACCTACAAAAACTAATCCTGTAATTAACAATAACAAGCAAATAAAACCGATTATCACATAATCAACTTTTTTCAGATCTTTAATAGCCATAATCTCTCCTATACTTTAACCGTAAAGTTATCCATATTTAAACTGTCCAATGTTTCAGAAATCTCTTCAACGCTTGTAGTAGCGCAGCCAAAGTGCCTGATAACAATACTGGCAGCTAAGTTGCCCACTATAGCAGCATTAACCGGAGTCATCCCCGCAGCAAGTGCTAAAGTGAATGATGCAACTACTGTATCACCCGCGCCTGTAACATCAAATACATCTTTTTTGTTGAAAACCGGAATTTTTGCATACTCCCCGTTTTTCTCAAACACGCTCATTCCGTCGCCGCCTCTTGTCACAAGGATAATATCAGCTTGAGTTTTTTCAAGCATATCTTTTCCTGCTCTCTCAAGAGTAGCTTGATCTTTAATCGGATACCCGATAAAACCTTCAGTGTCAGGCTGATTAGGGGTCATTGCT
This sequence comes from Cyanobacteria bacterium OH_CFB_184, assembly GCA_023414155.1. Classification (GTDB taxonomy): domain Bacteria; phylum Cyanobacteriota; class Vampirovibrionia; order Gastranaerophilales; family Gastranaerophilaceae; genus JAEZOG01. The sequence goes on from JAEZOG010000003.1 coordinate 2,158, forward strand.
GTACAGCCTTTATATCTGTCTAAATCTTTTTGAGCATCTACAACAACTATTTTACCGTGTTTTTTAGCTATTTCGATTGTTTTTTCAATGACATTTTTTGTCATCATACCGATATTATAATCAGAAAGAATAACTGCATCGTGTTCTAGGATTGCTTTTTCAATGTTTGAAATAACTTTTTGTTCAATTTCGCTGGAAAGAGGAGCTGTTGTTTCTCTATCTATTCTAACGATTTGCTGAGTAACAGACTGAGAACAAGAACCAGAAACTCTGGTTTTTACAGTAGTAACTCTATCTTCATCCATAACCATATAATCAGTATTGATACCGGCTTTTTTCAATGCTTCAAGCAAAATTGGAGCGTGGTAGTCATTACCATAGGTACCAATTACACTGACTTTTCCATTATTCAGTGTAGAAATATTGTGAGCTGCGTTTGATGCTGCACCTAAAATAACCTTTGTATCATAATGACGCAAAATCAATACGGGAGCTTCTCTTGACATTCTTGCCGTATTTCCGTATATCATTTCATCAATAGCCAAATCTCCTACTACTAGTACTCTTGGCTGTGTAATTTTATTTAACTCGGCTTTTAATTCTTGTTTATCCAATGAAAACATTAAATACTCCATTATTAATTTGATTAAAATTATTACATATAATATAATACTAACATAAAATAATTTGTATACTAAAATACAAAAAGGCTTATAGCAACAGTTTATTGAGAAATTTATTTTTCAATACTTGTTCAAAGACGTACATAAACAGGGGTCAAAATGAGCGATAATTTATCTGAAAACAACCAAAATGAAGAAGAATTAATTAATAAATTAATTCAAGAACATACAGCAAACGTCGCTGGACCAGAGGTTACCGATTCTCAACCAACGCCTCTTACTGAACAAGAATTATCTGCCTTAAGTCAGGTAGAAAACATCCAAAGTCTTCTTGAACAAGCAGATCAAGAAGAACGACCAATGCCAAAAACCTCTAAAAAATTCGTTGTAAACGTCCAGAATGAATACGTGGATTTTTTCGAAGAATTATCCCCTGAAAAAAAATCCTTGCTAATCAATGAGTTTTTGAAAAAGGAAATCGAAAATAAAGGCAAATACAGGATAAGAAAAAAAGCTATAAGGATAATTAAACATGTATTAATTATCCTGCTTACAATAGTAATAGGTTTTCCGGTTATTTTTTATCTGGTAAACACTTCTATTCAAAGTACTTTAAAAAGCTACAAATATATGCAAGTAAACTTTGAAAGACTTTATCAGCAAAAAAACATGAATAAATTTTAATCAGACACAAAATTTTCAAAGAAAGAATAAATGAACCCAAGACTCAACCACCAAGAAAAGCTGTCTTTTATAGGAATATCGCTTTCTTCAACATCTACTTCAGAATCAGCTGCCGCGATATTAGACAAAGATTTAAAAATAATTACTCTGGATAAACTTTTTTCAATGCAAGATGTTCAATACTTTATTGATAATTTGCCTGGAAAAAGAAACTCAATTATTCTAGTGTCTATTCCTGAAAACGAAACCCTTATAAACAGCAAATGGAAATATAATTCCAGATGTTACCAGCCTGTAAACCTAAATTCACCAATAAAAAACAGGGATAATTGGGCGGATAGATTTTCAACAAGAGGATGCGAATATTTTGAAGAAGTTAAAGCTAAAGATATCGACATCTTTAGGTTTGACATAGATAATGTTAAAAAATCATTAGGCTATTTTGCTCCTTTTAAGCACAGAACACCGACTGACTGTAAATCTATTCAAAACACTTTAAAAATAAAATTTGGAATGAGAGAAATTCCATCAAATATGTTGCCCGTATCTCAACTAGAAGCGATATTAGGCGCCTGCCTTGCCCACTCAATTGCTTATGGTGAAGAAAATACCGATTATAAAAAACTATACGAATACTGCAATATGGATGTTCTTGGTTTTTGCTAAAGAGAGATTATTTTTCATGTATAATAAATTCTATATGAAATTTATTTGAGGAATTAAAAAGTGGTTAAACAAAAGTTAATGTCAGGAATGCGCCCTACAGGCAAGCTTCACTTGGGTCACTATGAAGGCGTTTTGACCAATTGGTTAAAGCTCCAAGAAGAATTTGACTGTTATTTTTGCGTTGCAGACTGGCATGCACTAACTACAAAATATGATAATACCCAAAACCTCAAACAAGATAGAGTCGATGTCTTGCTTGATTGGCTGGCATGCGGGATTGACCCATCTAAATCAACAATCTATTACCAATCGCAAATTCCGCAAATAGCAGAATTACATATCTTATTGAGCATGATTACCCCAAATAACTGGGTTGAAAGAGATCCTACCCTAAAAGATATGGTAAAAATGATCAAAGGCAAAGACGGAAAAAATAAAGAAAACATACCGCAGTTAAACTACGGTCTTCTTGGTTATCCTGTTCTTATGACAGCTGACATCCTTGCGTTCAATGCATCTGTAGTTCCTGTCGGTACTGATCAGCTTGCTCACCTTGAAATTTCAAGAGATATTGCAAGAAGATTCAACAATATTTATAAAACCGATTTCTTCAACGAACCATCACCGAAACTTACTCAAATCCCTCTATTAAAGGGGATTGACGGTCAAAAGATGGGCAAATCATTCAACAATGATATTAAAATTTCAGACGATGAAGAAACTACAGCAGCAAAAGCAATGAAAGCCATCACAGATAGAAGCAGAGCCAGAAAAGATGACCCTGGACATCCTGATAAATGCGAAGTTGCTTTTGAATACTACAAAATATTTGCTGATGAACAAACAATAGAAACAGTAAAAGCAGAATGCAAAGCAGGTCAAAGAGGCTGTGCTGACTGCAAAAGACAACTAGGCAAAATTATAAACGAAAAATTTGCACCTATAAGAGAAAAACGAGAAGAATATAAAAATAATATGGACCTTGTTTACAACATTCTTCACGAGGGCAACAAAAAAGCAAAAGAAGAAGCTGAAAACGTATTAATAAAAGTAAGAGATATTGTAAATATTTCAATCTAAATATTTAATAAAATAGCCCTTATTTTTGTAACAAAAGTTATAAATTATTCGCTTGCGTAATAACAGACAATGACTGAATTTACAAGATTTAAGAATTATGCCACGCCATCTTTATTCAAAAATACTTTCTTATTCGGCAAATTTCAACGCTAAAAATACTTATTTATAGTAAGAACACTTATTAAAGGGATATACATGTCGCTGAGTCCGATCAGAATAAACGACAAATATGCAGCAAGTTTTCAATCATCAAAAAGCCATCATTCAAATCCAAAAATAAACACAGGGAACAACAATCATTATTTGGAGAAAGATACTTTTGACGACGGGAAGATTAGTGCTAAAAAAAGCCTAAAACACTTTGTGAAAGGCATAATTTCTCCGTTCACAACTTTACTAAGCAGTCCTAAGAACTTAATAATAGGTGCAGGCGCAGTAGTAGGTTCAGCTGCATTATGTGCTGCTTTCCCTCCTTTACTTCCTGCTTTAGCAGCACTGGGAGTTGTTACAGGTTCTGCTCAATTAGCAAGTGGAGGATACAAAGCCCTTACCGCAAAAACAGATAAACAAGCTGAACAAGCTTGGGAAAGCATCGGAAGCGGAGTTTTCTCAGTAGGAAGCTCAGCATTAGGAGCCAAAAGCTCTCTTAAAGCAGCAGGAGTGAAAGAAACAAAGAATCTAAACTTTATAAAAGCTACTGTCAAATGCTTCAAAGAAATACCATCAAGCTTTACAAAATCTTTTAAAATGGCAAAAAATGGTACGGGACTGACAA
>JAEZOG010000225.1 GCA_023414155.1 Cyanobacteria bacterium OH_CFB_184
GGATTTTCCTTTTTCTTTTTAATTAGAATAGGAAGCAAACTTTGCTGCTCTTCAAAACCGGGTACAGCGTCTGCTCCATTTGCAGGCCACTTGTGACCATCTACTTTTAAATTCTGGAATTCAAACATCTCTATTAAGATAGATTCTTTTGCACTTTTAACATCTTCTACGACTTTGTTAAATACCTGCTCACCGTCAATAAGTGTTGTAACCATGGTTCTTCCGACTTGAGCAGACTTACTTGGTTCAGGTAAAACTTGAGGAGTATATGTTAAATGTTTTAAATATTGACGAAGAAAATCATCAACTGAAATTTGAGATTTATTGGCACTTTCAATTATTTTTTGAGCCATGAAAAAAGAAACATCAGGCAAATTAACCGGGTTAAGACTTTTAGGCGTTTTAACTTCTATCTGAGGCAGCTGCGTGGGTGTTTCGTCTGGTTTTTTAGCCTTAAAAGAAACCAAATTAACGCTATTGTATCTAAACGGTAATATTGCTAAATTACTTTTCATATAGACCATACACTCTCAACACATTCTCTTGATTGAATTATTACACTTATAATATTTGATTGCAAATTATTACTACTATTTTAATTAAGATTATTTTACAAATGAGATTTCATATTTATCCTTTGTTTTTGCGGGAGAGGAAATAAGCCATAATAAAGCTTTTTCGAGCTGAACTTTCAAAGGATGGCTCCTTGTAATCATGTTCAGAAGATGTATATTGCTTTACTGTGGTGCTGATTGATTTTTTACTTTTGTTATATAAATAGAGAGACGAAACTACTGGACACTTTTTCATTAATGCTCTTATCTTTTAATTAGTACCCCAAAAAACCCCTTAGATTATTATAGTGTATTATAACGCCGGAAAATTTTTGTTGATAGCCCAACCGGACTATTATTTAATCTAAAAAATTTTTTAATTTTGTATCAATAACAATTCTGTAATAAAATATATCAGGCATGGACACAAAAATCATAAATGAAATAAAACGTTACGAAAACCAAAAATTAGCTCTTCATCACGCTTCTTTTTTCAAAACAGGGAAAGGACAATACGGTGAAGGAGACTTGTTTTTAGGCATAAGTGTACCAATTTTAAGACAAATATCTAAAAAATATTTCAAAGAAGTATCTTTAAACCAATTAGAATCATTGCTGCAAAATCCTTATCATGAAATAAGAATATGCTCTTTAATGATGATGGTCTTAAAATACCAAAAAACAGAGGATAAAGAAAAAATCTTCAATATTTACATGCAAAATCTCAAATACATCAATAACTGGGACTTGGTAGATGTTTCTGCACAATATATAGTAGGCCCTTTTTTGTACGACTCGATTGATGTTCTACTTGATCTTGCAAAAAGCAACCATCTTTGGAGTCAAAGGATAGCTATTATTGCTACATTTTACAACATAAGGCAAGGCAGCTTCAAAAACACTATTGAACTATCTAAATATTTTTTGACACATAAACACGATCTTATCCACAAAGCCACAGGCTGGATGCTCAGAGAAGTCGGAAAAAGAGATTTAAACTTACTCATAGAGTTCCTTGATAAACATCACAAAACAATGCCAAGAACAATGCTCAGATATTCCATAGAAAAATTGACGGCTGAACAAAAAAAGTTTTATATGAATAAATAATTTTTCTAAAATAAAATTATTAAAGCAGAACCTAAAATCATAATAAATGCGCCGAGTATTTTTTTCTTGAAATATTTTTCTTCAAAAAACCTGCACCCAAAAACAACGCTCACCAATGTAGACAATTGAAAAAGAGCCAGAGCATACCCGACATTCATGTTTTTAAAAACATAATTTGTACTAAGCTGCATAAGACCTATACAAACCACAAGTGCGGAAAATTTTAACAAATCACTCTTTCTTAGAGGATAAAACTGCTCCTTGCTAAAAGCAATAAGCAACATAAATGCAAATAATGCGCCAAAAAAGCACCACATGATAAATGCTACTTCAAAAGAAGATTCAATTATTACTTTTTTTATAAAAACAGCTTCAATCGCAGTAAAAATAAGCGCCAGTATCCTATATTGAATGTCTTTTCTTAGCAAAATCTCATAAGTAAATTTTTCATGCAAAGTATCAAAAATAAAGTAACTTCCGACAATAATCAACACAATCCCGGCGACACCATATATAGTTGGAAATTCCTTTAAAAGATAAATCCCAAAAAGCATCCCCACTATAGCTTTATATGAATTAATAGGCCCTAAGACAGAAAGCTCGCCACCTTCTAATGCTTTGACCAAAAAAGCATTCCCCAATGCTCCAAAAAACCCACCTGAGATTGAATAAAGCCAAAAGTCTTGAGAAAAGGTCAACCAATGTATTTTAAAAACAAATAACAGACAAAACACGCTCAAAAAAGCATATGTAGAAAAATTTATCAACAATGGACTTCTACCCTTTTCAGCAAGGTTCTTTTGAAAAACATTAGCTAAAGGATTAGAGATGATTCTGACTAATAATGCAAAAGTAGTATCTAACATATGTGAACAGTATAAAATAAAAAAATCAAAAAATTTATAGCCAACTGCACGTAAATTTCTATTAATAAAAAATGTTCAAATTAACAAAAACAAAATAATACGAGAGTTATATTAATAGACTAAGGCAATTATGATTAAAAATATTTTCTACAATTCAATTTCTTTTCGCGGGTATAAATCGATAATGGTTGATACCGTCAAAAAAGCTATAGAAGATGAAAAATTAACTATCCACTGTGCATATAGCGGAGATGTCTTTACATCATCTAAAAAACGCAGACCCTCAATTGAACACATAAAACCCCATACAGATGGTGGCGAAAACAAAGATTATAATTTTTTACCGGTAAATAGAAAAACAAATTCTGAAAGAGGGTGCACCCCATTGCCAGAATACATCGAAGTAAATCCTCAAGTGATTGAAAACGTCAAAAGGACTATATCTGAAGTTGCAAGACTAAAATCAGAGAATTTTGACGGTAAAAAGTGGGCAAAAGAAGCAATGAAAACTTTTTCGGAAGAAGCCAAAACAAAGATAGATGTAGATTTAGATAGCATAGATTCAACTATCTATATCGAAAATACAATTAAAAAAACAAATCCTAAAATAGAACAAATAAAAGAAGAAACAACAAACCCGTTCCAAAAACAGCTTGAACAAGTTCTTAAACAATTAGAAAAAGAAGAATCTACTCTATAGCGTTAATAAATCTATAGGGCAAAGGGTTTAGCTATAAGTATTCATATAGAATCAAATGTTAATTTGTCAGTTTTTCTAACAGAGCCTGTTTATAAAAAAAGATTTTTAAGACACAAACCGATACCAACAAAAGAACATTTATAATAATCAATATTATTGATGTGCGTTTTTTCATTGTTACATCCTCTATAAACTATCTTTTTCAGATTGTCTTAACTTAAAAGTTAATCAATCAAAACCATTCCGCATTTAACATTCAATATTTTATTTAGTTTAATAATTTTATACACCCCCCTGGTTGGTTATAAAAAAGATTTATAACCAGACTAGATTTTTGAAAACATTAATTGTTCATATGCTGCAAATATGATATTCTCAAAATAATCAAGGAGGCATATGTTAAATTCTAAAATTAAAAATATAATTTTATATGCACTAATTGCCCTCTCGATAATTATAATTGGAGCAATCGTTTTTTATTACCAAAAATATGATGTAATAGCAGGCGATGACATATGGCAAATATTTTTTATAAATCCTATTTTAGAAGAAATTCTAAAACCTGATCACGGAAGATATTTAGCCTGGATGCAAATGAAATTAGTCGGGAGCGCGATTCCGATGGCTCTCAACATTCATCCACAGGATTTTGCGCCTATCGGCGGCTCTTTATTCAAAGCAATCGGAATATCAATGTTGTGCTTTGTTTTTTCAATTTTTATGTTTTTAAAAAGGAAAATAAACTTTCTTTTTCCGCTGCTGCTTTTTTACACGTTTTTTTATTATTTTAGTTTGATAAAAGCACATAATTTAGCTGAAGTCACAGACTATTCACCTTTTTACGGATATTCTTTTGCTCTTGGCATTTATGCATTATTTTGGATAATCATAATTCAAAACTACGTAAATAAAAAAGAATTCAATCCGTTATTGATGATAGGTTGTTGCATAATTGCTTTCTTTGCAGGCGTAAACGATGCTTACACCACCCAAATATTGTTATCATTATGTTGTTTGGGAATTTTTATTTTAATAAACTCAAAAAATGAAGCCTTAGCAGGTATAAAAAATATTTGGAAAATAAAATACATCCCGGTATTTTTGATAACAACAATTATTGGATATATAGGAGTTTATAGCGACAAACATGTTATAAATTTTGTTCACTCAGGTCAAAATGAATCAAATTTTTTACAAGAAATAATTCGCCTATTACCAAGCTTTTTACCCGATTATTTAGAGGCAGTTATCTTAAATCACCTGACTGAATTAGTCATAATTTCGCTTTTAATAATTACAATAAAAATCCTAAGCAAAGATACAGAAACTACAAATAAAATTATATTTATTTCTTTGAGCATGATTTTTGGTTTCTTTATATTCTTTTTTGGACTCATCATTGGTGGCAACAACACTTTTTATGTGGCAGGCAAATTCTGGATAGAACATGTGGATCTTCAATTAGGATTTGTGATGGCTTTATATATGGTAATTCTTTTGCTTACAGGCTTTTTACTAAAAACCATAGAAAATAATAAAAAAGCATATTATGCAATTTCTATACTGCTTGCAATATTTATGACATCGCAGATACTATCAGGATCAAATATCTACAATCAATTTAAAAACGACTTTTCTTTGCAAAAGCAAGCAAGATCAGAAATGTATAAAAATGAAAAAATGTACCTTTTTTATGCGCTTAAAAATCAAAAAGCAATTTTATCAAATAAATCTCTTGCAAACCCTTTTATCGCCTCTGCGTACTTTGTAGGAATAGTCTCCGACATGCCGGAAGGCCAGATAGAAACGTTAGAAGACTTTGAAAGACAAAGAGGTTGTTATCAAACAGGAAATTGCGATGAATTAGCTGAAAAAATATCAAAAATTACGTTTTATGACACCTTTTACAATTCAAGATACATAAAATCTGTATATAAAGATATAACTCCTGTCGAATATAGTTTTGTTCCAGACAAACAAGCTGTTGATACCTTCAAAAAGAATGGCGGAAGTTTTGAAAACTTAGAAATTGAAAATCCGAAGTTTCAAAATTTATACAACAAAGATTTTGTATTAAATAAATCTAAGTGATTTTTATTCAGGCTTGTAATATATGACTTTTGTTCCACTAGATTCAAACTTGAATGGGATATTTAAAAGGTCTTTTAGAGCATCTTTTACGCTTTGCTGTTTTTCTTGTTCAACATAAAAAAGCATAAATCCGCCACCACCAGCGCCTAATAACTTTCCGCCGATTGCTCCTGCATTTTTTGCCTTTTCATATATTTCATCAATAAGCGGGTTAGAAATTTTCGAATTCAACGATCGTTTTAAATTCCACGACTCATTTAAAAGTCTTCCAAAATCATCCATATCTTGGCCGCTTACTAATATTTTTTCTCCTTCATCAGCCATTTTAGCCATCTCATGAAGTAAAGGTAATTGTTTTTTCACGCTGGTTATTTGCTCTTGAGAAATTTCAGTCATAGATTTTGCAAAACCTGTAAAAAACAACATTAAATTATTATTTAAATTTTCTTTTTTCATTTGTGAAAGTATCAAAGGTCTAACATTATACTCATAATTATTAAAAGTGATATGATTAAATCCGCCAAATGAAACAGCCAGCTGATCCTGTACGCCCCCTGGTTCTTTGCATAATGTTCGCTCTAAAAATATAGCTTCTTTTGCAAGCTCCATTTTGTCTATAAATTCACCTTTTAATGAATGAAGCCCATTCAATAACCCAACTGCAAAAGAAGAACTTGTCCCTAATCCCGATCTTGCAGGAAGATCCGAGTCATAAACAAGATGAATATCTTTCATATTCATATAAAGCAGGGCTTCACGAACAGCAGGATGCTCAATATCTATAGGATTATTGACCCTTTCAATTTTAGAATAAGTGATTTGATTTTTATGTTCAAAAAATGGTGGAAAATGCCTGATAATGTGATAGCAATATTTATCAAACGTAGTGGATAAAACTTTTCCCTCAAACTCGTTAAAATATTCAGGTATATCTGTTCCCCCGCCAAAAAATGACATTCTAAAAGGTGTTTGCACTATCAACATAGTTATTTCTCCACTTCAGATTTTTTTAAAAAATCATTTGTAAATTCTATTAAACTTGAGAAAACCTTCGTTTTCTCGGGCAACTTTAAATCACTTTTATCTGACAATAAAATCGTTCTGCAACCGGCTTTATCTCCAGCCATAACATCTTTAATAGTATCACCGACCATATATGAATTCAAAAGATCGATGTTAAAATCTTTCTGAGCTGATAGTATCATACCAGGTTCGGGCTTTCTGCAATCACATTCGATTTTATACTCAGAAAGCTCACCTTTATGACCTTTTTCCGGATGATGGGGACAGAAATAAATACCATCGAGATAAGCTCCTTTTTCTCCAAGAAGAGTTTCTAATTTATTGTGAATTAAGTTCAACTCTTCGAAAGCGCACTCCCCTCTTGCGATTACAGGCTGGTTTGTTATTAATATGGCCAAATATTCAGTTGAATTGATTTTCTTAACAGCTTCAGCCACCCCTTCTATAAGTTCAAGCGCCTCTGGAGTAGTAACAAACCCATTTTTTTTATTTAATGTTCCATCTCTATCTAAAAATATGGCTTTTTGTTTGTTTTTCAAATTCCGCTTAGCTGTTTTTCCTGACAGAAAATCTTCACAAACCTTTTCGTATCTACCAGGAGTTCCCATATCTTTAACATACTCGGGTGAATCGTAAGCAAAAACTCGTTGTGTTGAAATAAGAGGTTTTAATATATCTCTATCTAAATCGATTTTTTCTTTCTCAGGAAAATAATCAAATATTTCAGAAGAAAACAAATGAATGCCTGCATTGACTCTGTTTTTGTAAAAATCTCTCTTTTCTTCTTTATGAATCCAGTCTGTAACGGTTTTGTTTTCATCAGCGACTATGATTGCACTGTCATAAGGATGATCATTTGGGTGTGTAAACAGCGTTACAAGAGGCTTTTTTTGGTTGTGAAAAGATAGTAGTTTATCAAAATTAATATCAAAAAAAATATCACCGAAAATTAGCAAAAAGTCTTCACTTAACTTTTCTTTCAAAAAAGTAAGTGCTCCTGCAGTGCCAAGAGGTTTTTCTTCAACAAAATAAAAAATATTAACCCCAAAAGAAATCCCATCACCAAAGTATTGTTGTATTTGTTCTCCTAAATGCCCGATGACGATAATAATATCGTCAAAGCCTTGAGATTTAAGGCAATTAATCTGGTGTTCCAAAATAGGCTTTCCGTCAACCAAAAACATAGGTTTTGGGATATTTTCGGCAACAGATGAAATCCTCTCTCCCTTGCCGCCAGCCATTATGACTACTTTCATAATTACCTCGATTGTTTTACAGGTTTAATTATTCTAAAAAACCTCATTGCTGTCAATTTAATAAGCGATTTTGCAAAACTATAAATGAATACAATCAAATTACGTTTAGATTCTCCATAAACCCTTTTAACAAAATGAATAGGAACCTCTCCAATCTTTAATTCTTTTTTATTAAACTTTAATTT
>JAEZOG010000103.1 GCA_023414155.1 Cyanobacteria bacterium OH_CFB_184
TCATAGTACCGGGTATAAACGATAATACAGCTGAGATTGACGCATTTTTAAAAAATTCAAACGAAGCACAAATCAAGTACGTTTTAATCGATATAGAAAGATTTTGGTTTCAAGAAAACATAAATAATCTTCCCGAAAACATACTATTTCTTATAAATTACTTTTTAACTAAAGCCCAAGAGTACAAAATGGATGCAAAACCTTTTGATAGGGCAATTTTAGCTTTAAATAACGTTAAAAAAGAATTTTAGTACAAGTCAGTAGCGGCATCAGAAGATCGCCAATTTTTTCTAACTTTTACTTGTAAATCTAAAAATACTTTTTTATCAGCAACTTCTTCAAGCTCGATTCTTGACTCTGTACCAATTTTTTTAAGCATTTGTGCGTTTTTGCCGATTAAGATACCTTTTTGGCTATCTTGCTCAACATAAATATTAGCGAATATTCTATCGATAGTTTCTTTTTCTTCATACCTGTCAATAACAACAGCGACAGAGTGAGGAATTTCTTCTCTTGTATTTATTAATATTTTTTCTCTTATGATTTCACGAGCAATATCTCTCATAGTTTCATCAGTCAGTTCATCTTCATCGTAGATTTTTTCGCCTTTTGGAAGTTTTCTTACGATGTTATCGATAAGAGTATCAATATTTCTGCCTGTTTTCGCTGAAATTTTTATACAAGGCAGATTAGTTTCAAACAATAATTTATAGCTTAAAAGATTTTGCTCTCTTTTCAAAGGATCTTTTATCAAGTCAAGCTTGTTTAAAACAATCAAGATCGGCATTTTAGTTTTTTTCAGCAGGTTTTCAACAATCCATTTATCGCCTCTACCTGCAGGTTCAGAAGCATCCACTACAAACATAATCAAATCAGCATCAGGCAGTGCAAGCTTTGTTTCATCTAGCAGGTACTCGCCTAGTTTATCAAGCGGTTTGTGCACCCCTGGAGTGTCTACAAAGACTATTTGAGCATCTTCATTCGTAAATATGCCTTTTATTCTTCTTCTTGTAGTTTGAGGCTTGTCTGTTGCAATTGCAATCTTTTGTCCAATAACTTTGTTTAAAATTGTAGACTTCCCGACATTTGGTCTTCCGACAATTCCTACAAAACCTGATTTATAATGTTTCATTATTTTCTTTCTTTTCTTCTTCCAAATCAACAAAAGGCACATCTCTGAACATTTGAAGCCTTACGATTCTTCGTCCGTCTAATTCAAGGACTGTGTATGTAATATTTTTATCAGTTATTACATCACCAAGTTCAGGTTCTCTACCGAGAAGTCCAAATACATACCCGCCTAATGTTTGAAAATCTTCATTTGAAACATCAAGGTCAAATCTTTCATTTATATCATCAATATTCATATCAGAAGAAACACTCAAGGTATTTTCGTCGATTTTTATAATCTCAGCAACAGGAGCTTCATCAAATTCATCATAAATTTCGCCGACTATTTCTTCAAGAATATCTTCAATAGTAACAATACCAGCTAAGCCACCGTGTTCATCTACTATCGCTGCAATTTGGCTTTTTGAAGAAGTAAAATCACTCAATAAATCACTAATAAATTTATTTTCCGGAATAACTAAAATTTCTCTTGCAAGTAATTTTATGTCAAAATCTTCTTCAACTCTGTTTTTTACAGCTTTTAAAACATCTTTTGCATTGATAACACCAACCAAATTATCGACGTTGCCTTCATAGATAGGTATTCTCGTGTGACCAGATTCTACAATTACATCTATAAGATTATCAAGCGACTCTTTTACGTCAACAAGGGTAATTCTAGGACGCGGGATCATAATTTCTTTAACAACAGTCTGAGCAAAACTGTAAAAGTTAGAAAGCATATTAGCTTCGTGAGTATCTATTACAGATATTTTTTCGCCTTCTTCGATTATTTTATCGAATTTATCTTCCCAATTTTCTTCTTTATCATCTGCAACTATTTCAACTGCGACGTGAGAAACGTTAGAAATATGTTTTCTAATCCTGCGCTCTAAACGATCTGCTATATCATCGGCGTCTTTTACCTGAATCTCAGGATCCACTTCGATTTCTATATTAACAATAAGTCCAGATGCTCCCATATCCATTGTTTTGAGCTCGTGAACACAAGCAATTCCATTTATTTCATCTGCAAGGTTTTTTATAATTTCTTCTGTTTGAGGTTCAGCTGACTGGCCTGTCAAAAAGGTTACATTGTTTTTTAACAAATATATCGCCAAACAAAACAGTATCGTACCGATTAAGATAGAAGCAACTGCATCAGGGAGATAAGCCAAATCTTTTGGCAATACGAATTTAGAAAACGTCAATGCAACTAATGCAATCAAAACACCTGTCCAAGCGGCAACATCTTCATACCAGACAAACTTTGTAGTCGGGCTTTTTATTTTACTTACAAGTTTTATTGATTTTACAAAATTGGTAAATCCGTCTCTCAACTCAACATTAGCTTCTGCCAGAACAGCTTTTGCTGCGCTATTTACTGCCCAAGTTTCAAAAAGAATACTAAGAACAAGCGTTAAAGCTATCCAGTAATAATTATTTAATAAGACATCTATTTCATGATGAGTGTGGATAAGCTTGTCAAAACCGCTGTATAAAGCGACCATAGTACCTGCCAGCATCAATATACTAGCAAATAATGCCCATATATTTGCTTCTAGCCCGTAGCCAAAAGGATGGCATTCATCAGCTGGTCTTGAGCCTCTTTTTAACCCTACCAAGAGACAAACGCTGTTGAATGAATCTACAAAAGAGTGGGCTGCTTCTGAAAGCATCGCGGAACTTGATGAAATAACAGCACAAATAAGCTTTATCGTAGCTATTCCTAGATTGGCAATCAACGCTCTAATTACTGCCAAATACTTTGACTTACCTACTTCACATATGTTATTGTCTGAATCTTGAGTGTTAATTATTTGGGACGAACTACTATCTGATGACATTTTTTACCTTATCTTATTGTTAAATGCACTTCAAATTTAAAAAAATAATATAAGCTACATTTAGCAAGATTATTATAATTGAAAAGAAATAAAAAGTCTATTTATAAAAGCCTGAACATCTATTCCCGATGAAATAATCGATATATATTATGCGGAGAGAAAATCTTTTGTAGTAAAATATTATCAAGCAAAAACAATAAAAGGAAGTATAAATGACAAACAAGCTTAGCGGAAATGAAATAAGAAGAGCATTTTTAAACTTTTTTAAAGATAAACACCAACACACTGAAGTAAAAAGTTCGAGCCTGGTGCCTGATAATCCGACAGTATTGTTGACTACAGCAGGTATGTTGCAATTTGTGCCATACTTCTTGGGTTTAGAACAAGCTCCTTATGAACCTAAAAGAGCGACTACTTGTCAAAAATGCGCTAGAGCGGGTGGAAAAGATTCTGACATAGAAAATGTCGGTAGAACCCCAAGACATCATACTTTCTTTGAAATGTTAGGAAACTTCAGTTTTGGTGATTACTTCAAAAAAGAAATCATTCCTTGGAGCTGGGATTTTGTCACAAGCTATTTAAAACTTGATCCAAACAAACTTTGGATTACTGTCTTTGAAACAGATGATGAAGCATTTGATATTTGGCATAAAGATGTTGGAGTACCAAAAGAAAGAATTCTAAGAAAAGGTAAAAAAGATAATTTCTGGGGCCCTCCAGGAGCATCTGGTCCTTGCGGCCCTTGTTCAGAGATCCATTATGATCTAGGAGCAGACCTTGCTTGTAGTGACGACTGTTCAATAGATACGTGCGAATGCGACAGATGGGTTGAAATTTGGAACCTTGTGTTTATGGAACTTTTCCAAGATGAAGAAGGCAATCTTTCTCCGCTTGAAAAGAAAAACGTTGATACGGGAATGGGTTTAGAGAGAATAACAATGGTTGTTCAAGGCAAAACTTCAACGTTTGAAACTGACCTTTTGACACCTGTATTAAACAAAGTTTCAGAGATGACAAATGTAGAATACAAAAAAGACGATAAAACAGATGTTTCTCTAAGAATAATCACAGACCACGCAAGATGCGTAACCTTTATGATTAACGATGGAATTATCCCCGGCAATGAAGGCCGCAACTACGTATTAAGAATGATATTAAGACGCGCTTTAAGACACGGGAAAATGCTCGGACTTGATCTTCCGTTTTTGTATAATTTAACAGATACAATAATTGATAATTACAAAGAGGCTTATCCAGAGCTTGAAGTAAACAAAGAGAAAATCAAAAAAACCATAAAACAAGAAGAAGAAAGGTTCAAAGTCACTCTAGATAGAGGCTACAAAATGATTAGCGACCTTTTAGAAGAAAACAAAGATATAGATGGCGAAAATGCCTTCAAGTTATATGATACGTTTGGATTCCCTCTAGAATTAACGACTGAAATAGCTCTTGAAAAAGGTTTAAAAGTCGATGTTGAAGGTTTCAACAAAGCGATGAAAGAACAAAAACAAAGAGCAAAAGCAGCAACCCAAAAAATAAGCTTAACTAACGATTTGATATATGTTGATATTGAAAACAAATTCGGCTCAACTGAATTTTTAGGTTATGAAGAAAAAGAAGCTAAAGCAAAAGTCGTTGCCACAGTTGAAGTAGATGGATTTGTCGACATAGTATTAGACAAAACACCATTCTATGCTGAATCAGGCGGTCAAGTTGGTGACGTAGGAACAATAGAAAACGAGAACTTTAAAGCTGAAGTGCTAAATACTTTTAAAGTAAACAAGCTTTTTGTTCACAGAGCTCAAATCATTAACGGCGAAGTAACTGTCGGAGATGAAGTAACAGCTAAAATAGACGCAAAACGCAGAAATAACATAACTATCCACCATACAAACGCTCACCTTTTACAAGCAGCACTAATAAAAGTACTCGGTGATGAGGTTAAACAAGCAGGTTCTCAAGTTGAAGAAGGAAGAACAAGATTCGATTTTTCTTTCTCAAGAGGATTGACTGCTGATGAAGTCAAAAAAGTAGAGGAACTAATAAACGAGTGGATAGCTGACGATTACAAACAGCAAACGACTCTTATGAACATCGAAGAAGCCAAAAAAGCAGGTGCGATGGCATTATTCGGAGAAAAATACGAAGAAGATGTCAGAGTAGTAAAAGTTGGAAATATTTCAGCTGAACTATGCGGAGGAACTCACGTGAGTTCTACTTCTCAAATCAGATTAACCAAAATAACTTCTGAAAGTGCTATCGCAGCAGGTTCAAGAAGAATAGAAGCGGTATGCGGAGACAGTGCTTTTGAATATTTAAATGAAAAAGCTGCTGAACTTGATAAACTTGCAAACAAATTCAAAGCCCCAGTTTCAGAGGTTATGACAAGAGTTGAAAAACTTATGGAAGACAATAAATCACTTCAAAATGAACTTGGTAAGATAAAAGCAGAAACTGCTAAACAACAATTCCAGACCCTGATTGATAAAGCTCAAGAAATATCAGGTGGCAAATTGCTAGTCGCTAAAGTCGACGGATTTGACTCTCAAGCAGTAAAAACCGGTATGGATATGATATCTTCAAAACTGGGCGAAAGCGTTATTGTTTTCGTGTCAAAAGTAAACGAAGAACAAGTCTTTATTATGGTTAAAGCTGATGATTCTTTTGTGAAAAAAGGAATCAACGCCGGTCAGATAGTAGGAAAAATTGCTCAAGCAACAGGTGGTAAAGGTGGCGGAAGATCAAACTTCGCTCAAGGAGCAGGCAAAGATCCTAAAAACATCGAAACCGTTCTAAAAGAAGTTGAATCAGATATTAAAAATCTATTATAAAAAATAAGAGCCTCAGATGAGGCTCTTTTAATTATCTATTAA
>JAEZOG010000136.1 GCA_023414155.1 Cyanobacteria bacterium OH_CFB_184
AGTTAATATAGTAAGGACCATGTGCTGTAACTACAAATTTCTTTTCTTGAATAATATTTTTAACAAAGACCTGACTTTCAGGCTTCATTCTTACACCGTGAACAAATTCTAACTCCATACCGTCAAGATTCAAATCTTCTAGTACTTTGAACGCATTAGGATAGCCTTCTTTACTTGTTCTAAGAGGCATGCCAGCAGTTAAAAAGTTTAATTTATCGTTATTCAAATTTTTCTCCTATTTGTGGTTTAAATACTCTAATAAAGTCGTTTGCATCACCATTTATGTATGAACCGACTTGCAGTGTTTTCAAGTGTAAAATTCCTTCACCGCAGGCAACTCCAACGGTATCTTTAACGTGGCAGATTTCTCCAGGTTCACATTTTGATTTTTTGTTTTGGACATAAGATGTATTTACCTTTGTATAAACACCTCTAAACTTTGTACCAGCTGTAATAAATGGATTTAGAGCTCTTATAAATCTTTCGATCTCTTCGGCCGATTTAGTCCAATCAATCAAAGTATTTCCGTATTTTATATCTATTGAATTTGCTTTTTTAAAAGTTCCTTGAGGTTGTTTAACTCTTGGCAAAGTTGAATTTGCTTCATAATATTTTAAAGCGTGCAAAATAACATCCCCTGCCAGAAAATTCAATCTATTAAAAAGTGTTCCCATAGTTTCATTTTTATCGATTGGCACTTTATACTGAGAAATAATATCACCTGTGTCAAAGGTTTCATCCATAAAATGAAGAGTGATACCTGTATCGACCTCGTTGTTAATAATAACGTGAGAGTAAGGATTGCCTCCTCTATACTCAGGCAATAGCGAAGGATGGGTGTTTATAAATCCATCTTTTACAGAATCTAAAAATTCTTGCGGAAAAAGCCTATTATAAGAGCAAACTACAGCTATATCAGGCTCAATGGCTCTTATCTTAGACAAAAATATTTTATCTTTTAAAGAATTATCATAATCGATAATCTTTAAATCCATAGTCTGTACATACTGAACAAAAAACTCATATGTAGGGTTTGATTTATCTGGAGGAACAACCCCGACGATATTTACTCCTGCATTGTACAACTTTGGCAAGCAGACTAACGCCATATCCGGCATGCCTACAAAAAGAACCCTTTTTTTAAACGTATCTTGCAAAATAAGCTCCTAATACTGCGCCTAAAAGACATATAACAACACTACCAAAGGTATATAATAGAAATTCAACTATTTTACCTTGTTTAAACAGCTCCAATGATTCAAGAGAAAAAGTACTAAAAGTAGTCAGACCGCCACAAAAACCAACTGTTAAAAACAATTTAAGATTATTGTCGAACCCTGTTTTAGAATTGATGGAATAAATTATAAATCCTAAAATAAAACTTCCCAAAACGTTTATCCCAAAGGTATGGTAAGGAAATGTCAAATTACAAGCCTTAGAATAATAATGACATATTATATATCTCAATAAGGCCCCGAGCCCACCACCTATAAAAACTGAAATCATTGCGTACATATGCTTATAATACAATATTTCTAGGAAAAAGAAAATTATTTACAATCCAAACTAAGTCTATTAGCCAAAATTTGTTCTGTATGCTTATTCTATAATTTATCAGGTATTTTTACAGCGAGCATCGTTTAATTCGCTTTCAATAAAATCAAATATCCTTTTGCCATCGGTCAAACCAAGCTCTTTAAATATTGCTCGTTCTGGATGAGGCATTAGCCCAATTATCATTTTTTCGCTATCATACAAGCCTGCAATATTAGACACAGAGCCATTTGGATTTAATTTATAACGAAGAAAAACCATATTCTTATCATCTAGCTCTGTAAGAGTTCTAGGGTCTGCATAATAGTTACCTTCAGAGTGGGCAATAGGCAAGACTATAGTCCTGTTGACATTATATTCAGTAAAAATAAGCTCTATGTCATCACAAATGAACTTATTACAATCATTAGAAACAAGTGTTCCAGGCAGCAAATCGCACTCACACAAGAGTTGAAAACCACTACATACACCGAGTACGAAACCTTTTTTTTGATCGACAAATTCTTTCACAGCTTGCATAATCGGGGTAAATTTAGTTAACCTGGCAGAATTTATATAATCCCCGCTTGAAAACCCGCCCGGTAAAATAACTACATCAAAGTCTGATAAGTCAGTTTCATCATGCAAGACATATTTAGGTTCCCATTTAACATATTCACAGGCTCTTAATGTATCAACGTCACAGTTAGTCCCAGGAAAAACGACTACTGCGCATTTCATAGCTGTTCTAGCCTCGTGATTTTGTATGTTTCTAAAACTGGATCAGTAAAAACTTCTTCGCAAACTAAATTTATTTTACTTTCAGCATCAGCGATATTATCAGCCTCAATTGTTATAGTGAAATACTTACCTGTTGTAACTTTTGCACTTTTATCGATATTCATTCTTGACAAAATAGTCTCGACAACAGCGCCTTGGGTATCTTTGACTGAGTTATTTAACGTAACTATTATTTCAGAATAGAATTGCATTCTAAACTCCTACAATATCTGCTAGTTTAGAATAATGCTCGATCAACTCTTTGCTGCATTCATTTCTAAACACATCTTTATCCCAATATAAATCAGAATCCTGATGGCTAATTCTGACATTATAAGGGCTTATTTCATCAGCGATGATTATATTGACGTTGGAATCGACTCCAAACTCAAGCTCTAAATCAACAAGAAGAAGATTTTTTTTGACAAGAAAATTTTTGATAACATCATTTGCCATACGAGTAAGCTCAACGATTTTATCAATTGCTTCATAATTCATGAATCCGCTTTGGACAATCTGTTCTTCAGTTACGCAAGGCAAATTCGATTCTTTGTTATTATAAAAATACTCGATAAATGGATATGGAAACCATTCATTTTTGCCATAGCCTTTTCTCTCACAAATTGTACCTGCTGAAAAATTTCTTATGACTACCTTTAAAGGAATAATATCAAGCTTTTTCGCGATAAAAGAATTATCTTCGTTATATTTAATAATATGTGTTGGTAAAACGTTATCTATGTGAAAAAAGAAAATTTCATTTAATTTTGAAGCTATTGTTTCTTTTTCTGACAATAATTGTTCATCAATATTTTTATTTGAGCATTTGTCTTTAAATTTTATTAATATTTCGTTTTCGTTTTCTGTAGAGAAAATCTGCTTGGTCTTCCCCTGAATTATAAGTGCCATTTAAACCTCATGAATATTAGCTGCATCTTTAATTAAAGACACAGTAAAAAGTTAACATACAAAACCTAAAAGTGCCAAAACTTAATAAGACTTAAAGATAAAAATGTTATTTACACTTCCTTTTTTTACATCTTTTTACTAATATAAAAAAGAATGAGAGGTAAAATTTATGTTGGATATTAAAATTATCAGAGAAAATCCTGAAAAAATTAACGAATTACTAAAAAGAAGAAACCCTGAACTATCAATAGATGAAGTTCTTGTAATCGATACTGAAAGAAGAAAAGTTCAGACTCAAGCAGATGATTTAAGGAACCAAAGAAAATCAATCTCTCAAGAAATCGGAGCGTTAAAAAAACAAGGTCAAAACACTGATGAAATTCAAGAAAAAGTAAGACTTATCGGTGAAAAAATAAAAGAACTTGAAGAACTAGAAATTAAACTTGACGATCAACAAAGAACAATTCTTTTAAACACTCCAAATACACCTGATAAAACAACTCCAGTAGGAACATCAGAAGAAGATAACATTCAAATCAAAACTTTCTCAGAACCGACAAGAAAAAACTACGAATTAAAAGCCCACTGGGATATAGCTGTAGAAAAAGATTTGGTAGATTTTGAAAGAGGAGTAAAGCTCTCTCAATCTAGATTTTCTCTATACAGAGGTAAAGGTGCACAAC
>JAEZOG010000279.1 GCA_023414155.1 Cyanobacteria bacterium OH_CFB_184
TGGCCAACAATCAGGGTATGAATAATCACCAAGAGGATTTTCAGTATAAAAGCCATTTTCTTCTAATTGTCGTTGAGCCTCTTTTTCTACGCTCACATCTTCACCGGTGAGGAAAAGTTCAACAGAATCTGTTTCCGGGCAATATAAGTTAGAAGCATACACTCTAGGCTTTCTGTCTACATAATCACTTGAATAATATTGCAAATTGAGAATTTGACATTGTTTTGGAAACTCTGAAAAAGGAACAGAGTGAATGAATGGAGGATCCCAGGTTTGGTCATTAAATATTTTACTTTTGTAACATCCTTGGGTTAAGGTATTTTTAACTGACTCTTTTAATTGTTTATAATCGACTTTGTCAGAAACAGGAAGAACTCTAAATGTTCCAAAAGAAACAGGACTAACTCGCATTGTTATCTCCTTTTTGTTATTTGTACAAATTATTCATACATATTAAACCTTTTAATAAAAATTTTAGCTATTTTTATCCAAAATACGCTACATAAATTTACAAAATAGTAATAATTTAGCTGATGATTATCGGCTCTATTTCTGAAAATA
Organism: Cyanobacteria bacterium OH_CFB_184; assembly: GCA_023414155.1. GTDB lineage: Bacteria > Cyanobacteriota > Vampirovibrionia > Gastranaerophilales > Gastranaerophilaceae > JAEZOG01. The sequence goes on from JAEZOG010000279.1 coordinate 562, forward strand.
TAAAGTATTAGCGTATTTGGTAATTATTTGGTACAATATTTAGGTATTATTTGAGGTCTTTTAATTAATGGATAAAATGCAAAAAAGAACTACCCATTACCCTTTTCTTCAAAAGCCTGTAGTAATTTATGAACGCGAATGCGGACATAAAATTGTTTTAGCATACAAAGAGGGTGGTCTTGTCAATGTTAGTAGCTGGGTAAAAACCGGTTCAATAAATGAAAATGATGAAATAACTGGAATATCACACTTTCTTGAACACTTGATGTTCAAAGGAACTTCAAAACATAAAGCTGGAGTATTCGACAAAACTCTTGAATCAAAAGGAGCAATAGTCAATGCTGCTACGTGGAAAGACTATACTTTTTATTATGTAACCCTTCCAATGGGTCCTGATGGAAAGTATTTTGACCTAGCTTTAGACCTTCATGCTGATATGATGCTAGATCCGATTATTCCTCCTGAAGAAATCGGTGAACCGTTTGACATCAACAATCCTGACGTAAAAGTAAAACGAGAACGTCACGTTGTAATTGAAGAAATCAGAATGCGTGAAGATCAACCGTGGACAAAAACTTACAACGAACTAAACCACAATATGTATACTTCTCATCCTTATAAAAGAGATGTAATCGGAACAGCTGAAGTAATATCTACTATTCCAAGAGAAACTATACTTGATTACTATACAAAACACTACACCCCAAACAAAATGACTACAATAATTGTCGGGGATTTTGATTTTGATGAAGTTGCGCAAAAAGTAGCAAACGTATTCGATTTTAAAGGCAGAAAAAACTCGCCAATCGAAGAATACAAAATAGATGAACCTACAAATCAAACAAAATATCTTGAGAATACAGCCACTACAAATACAGCATTTGCTATGTTTGGCTACCTTGGTTCAAAAGCATCTGACTTAAAAACAAACATTATCTTTGATATGCTCAGCATCATCTTAGGAGAAGGACAAAGCTCAAGATTATATCAAAATCTTATTGAAAAATCAGACGAATCTATTTTTAATATGGTATCTTGTGATTATTACCATTTCAGAGACGGTGGAAACTTCTTTATTCAAGCCAACTTTAAACCTGAATACAAAGAAAAAGCTATTGATCTTTTAAAAGAACAAATCGCTACTATGTATAGCGACTTGGTTACAGAAAAAGAATTTAAAAAGGCTGTAAAAAAGCTTAAAGCAAGATTTGCTGACAGCGCAGAAACAGTATCAGAGATTGCAGAAACTATCGGATACTATATGACTGTATGCAACGGTCTTGAACTAGTTGATGAGTACGTAGAAACTCTGGAAAAAATAACAAGAGACGATGTATTAGAAGCAGCAAAAAAACATTTAGACTTAAACAAAGCAACTGTTTCTGTTCTAATGCCTCAAAATTAATTTCATATTAAAGGAATAATAATGGAAAAATTTAATTTAAATAATGAGATACCAACTGTCGTAAAGGTAAACCCAAATACGCCAAGAATAGCACTTAGCTTTTACCTTACAGTTAATTCACCTGAGAAAAAAGCAGGTCTTAGAACTTTATTAAACAGACTGTTTCTTCAAGGAACAAAAAACAGAACAGCTGAAGAAATAGCTCAAGAACTTGAAGAAAATGCAATCGAGCTTCACAGCGAAATGAAACACGATTACATCAGGTTTAAACTTTTATGTTTGAATGAAGATTTTAACCTGGGGCTTGAACTGCTTGAAGATATAGTTAAAAACTCTCACTTTGATACTTTCGACAAAGAAGTAGAAAAACTAAAAGGAGAGATAATAGCTGAACTGGACTCTCCAAGAACAAAAGCGCTTGATAACTACTATAAAACCTTATACAAAGGACACTTTTACGGAAATACTTTCACTTCAATCCTTGAAGAGATTGATTCTATTACAAAAGAAGAAATTATTGAGGCATATAACAATATTCTGTCTAATTCAAAAAAGAATATATGTGTAGTTGGGGATGTCGATGTTGAAAATACAAAAAATATGCTCAACCAACATCTTGGCGATTTATCAAATGCCCCGCAAGTATTGCAAGACTTGCCTAAACCATCATTAGACAGCAATAGAGTCGTTACAATAGAAAAAGAAGATGCAAATCAGGCACAAATCATACAGGGTTGGATTTTTCCATCTCTTCACAGCGATGAATACCCTGCAATTATGCTTCTAAACACAATATTAGGTTCAAGCGGCTTAAGCTCAAGACTATTCC
>JAEZOG010000292.1 GCA_023414155.1 Cyanobacteria bacterium OH_CFB_184
GAGATAGTATTTATAGCAGGCTCAAATACGAATCAGGCGTACACAGGGTCCAAAGGGTCCCAGCTACAGAATCACAAGGAAGAGTTCATACTTCAACAGCTACAGTTGCTGTAATGCCCGAGATTGACGACGTTGAAGTTGAGTTAAGACAAGAAGATTTAGAAATTACAACAGCTCGTTCAGGCGGTGCCGGCGGTCAAAACGTAAACAAAGTTGAAACAGCCGTAAGGGTTGTACACAAACCATCAGGACTTATGGTATTCTGCACGGAAGAACGTTCACAACTACAAAACAAAGAAAGAGCTCTTCAAATCATCAAAACTAGACTTTATGATATGGAAGTTCAAAAACAAATGCAAGAAGTTACTGATTTAAGACGTTCTCAAGTCGGAACAGGTGACAGAAGCGAAAGAATCAGAACATATAACTTCCCTCAAGGAAGATTAACCGATCACAGAATAGGTCATAACTTGAACGTATGGACAGTTATTGATGGTGAGCTTGATGATCTTATCAACTTACTTATGGAACATGATCAAAAAATAAAACTTGAAAAACTAGCACAGATTGATTAAATCCAATGAATAAATTCATTCACTACCCGGTAATGGCAAAAGAAGCTGTAGAAGCACTTAACTGTGAAAGCGGCAAGCTATATATTGACGCTACACTTGGTGGCGGGGGATATTCAGAATTAATCCTGCAAAAAATCCAACCCGCTGGAAGATTAATCGCCTTTGATGTCGATATAGACGCAATCAATGCGGCACAAGAAAAGCTTAAATCTTATAACAATTTAACAATTGTTAATGATTCTTATACAAATATTAAGAATTATTTAAAAGAAAATAATATAAATGAAATCACCGGCGGAATTGTTTTCGATCTTGGTGCTTCATACCACCAATTAACTTCTGCAACTAGAGGGTTCAGCTTTTCAAAAGATTCAAAGCTTGATATGAGATTTAACCAATCATCTGACTTCATGGCATACGATATCGTCAACTCCTACAAGGAAGATGCGCTTGTCAAAATATTCAGCGAGTACGGAGAAGAACGTTTCTCTAAAAGGATAGCAAAAAAAATCGTTGAAACGCGCAGAGTTAAAAACATTGAAACCACAAAAGAGCTTGCTGATTTAATCACAGCAGCAACTCCTAAGATAAAATCCACAGTTCACCCTGCAACAAGAGTGTTTCAAGCTATCAGAATTGAAGTAAACGATGAGTTAAGAAATATAAAAAATACTTTAAACGAAGTGCTTACTTTATTGTCTTTTGATGCTATACTTTCTGTAGTGACTTTTCACTCTTTGGAAGACCGTATCGTAAAACATTTATTCAGATACCATTCCAACAGATGCAATTGTGAGCCGAATCAAGCAATTTGCAATTGCCCACCACCCAGATTAGAGATACTTAATAAGAAGCCAATAACGGCAAGTAATAATGAGATCGTCGAAAATCCGCCTTCAAGGTCAGCAAAACTTAGAGTTGCAAGACGGATATAGATGTCAGGAGACACAAATTGAGCAGACCAACCTTAGATAAAAGATCTATGCATTCGCATCAGACACATAGGCCTGGTAAACATACCAACCCTATTATCTATGGTTATTTTCCGCCTAAAACATATAATGAAATAGCTATAAATAGAATAAACAGAACTTTAAGTCTTTTACTTGGATTTTTGATTTTAGTTTCTATAATAAGCTACTATTTTGCTACAGCAAGCGAAATGGAATTGAATAAAATCGGGAAAGAAACTATTAAACTTAACAACGAAAATGTTGAACTACAAAATAAATTAGATAATTTACATTCATATAATAAAGTTGATTTAGCAGTCAGAAGAAGCAATCTTCTAAATACAGCGAAACAAGTAATCGAAGTGCCTGCTGCTACTGCAACAATAAAAGATACAAAAGCGCTATTGTCAAACAACGAAACGCCACAGACCAAGTGGTCAATAGGCTATTAATTTTTATCTTTTAAGAATAATTACATAATTTATTTCATATTTTTGTTGTGCTATTCTTTTATACATACGAAAGTTATTTTTTACAATGAAAAGCGACGCAGAAAAAGAGAAATTTAGACGGTTTGAAAGAAGATTGAGATGGTGGCAAGCAGGTTGCGTTATCCTTTCACTCATTCTAATTGCACATTTGTTTTTAATACAGATTGTCGATATTAAACATTACAGAAAAAAAGCAAAACGACAAAGAAGCGCAAAAAGTTTTGTAATGAGAGGCGCTATTCTCGATCGCAACGGTATAAAGCTTGCATCTGATCAAACATCTTATAATATTTATGCTCACAAAGAATATTTTGACCATTCCCCTAAAGAATTGGCGCAGATTTTGGCTCCATACTTAAAGGTTAACGAAAGAGAACTGGAAAAAACAATCGGAAAAAGCCAGAGCATAATCCTTTTAAAAAAAGATATAGACAGGGTAACTGCAGAAAAAATTCAGAGTCTTGGACTAAGAGAAATAAGTCTTGATAAAAAAAATGAAAGAGTTTACCCCCAAGAGTCAATGGCAGCTCACATACTAGGCTACTACAACCCTGATGCTGATACAGCTGCAGGGATAGAGCTCGTTGCAAAAGATAAATTAGAACAAGTTGAAAAAGATATCAACTTTGAAAAAACACCCAGTGGTGACATTATTTATGACGTTATGACAGACCCTGCAATGACAACATCTCCTTTAAAAGGAAAAACCGTAACCCTTACTCTTGATTCAGCCATTCAACACACCTGTGAAGCTGAACTTCAAAAAGTAATTACTAGTAAAAGAGCGCTTAGAGGCGCGATTGTTGTCATGAACCCTAAAAACGGTGAGATTTTAGGGTATTCAGTTTACCCGACATATAACCCTAATAACTATAAAAAAGCAACTCAGTTACAGATTAAAAACTGGAGTATTTCTGATGTTTTCCCTCCAGGATCTACATTTAAAGTTTTAACTGTAGCCTCAGCGCTTGAAAATGGAAGAATTACTCCAAATTCAAAAATATTAGATACAGGAAAAATTGAAATCGGCGGCTGGGAAATAAAAAACTACGATTACAGCAAAAAGCCTTATCCTGGTTGGATCGATTTAAAATATTTACTTGAACACTCCAGTAACGTAGGTACTGTAAAAGTTGCAATGTCTATGACCGCTTTAGAATTTTATAATACGCTTACAAAATTTGGAATAGGTCATAAAACAGGAATAGACTTACCTGGAGAATCAAACGGGATTTTGCCAATCCATACCACTTGGGACAAATCAAGAAAAGCAACTATGGGATATGGTTATGGTGCTTCAGTAACAGTAATACAAATGGCTTCAGCAGTATCTGCACTGGCTAATAATGGAGTAAGAGTTACCCCACACGTTATTAAATATACTGAAGAAGAAGCTTTAGAAAAAATTAAAAGTACTCAAGTTATTTCACCTGAAAACGCACATGCTATAACAAGAATGATGACTGAAAGTATAGAAGCTTCAAAATCACCTGTAAAACTAGATCACTATACTGTAGCAGCAAAAACAGGAACGTCTAAAAAAACTAAAGAAGACGGTAAAGGCTATACAGATAAATTATACACATCTGTCGTAGGTTTTTTCCCTGCATCAAATCCGCAAGTACTTATTTATGTTGTTGTTGACTCAGCATCAGGGTATGATGTTTGGGGAAGCACAATCGCTGCACCTGTTTTCCGAGAAGTTGCACTGCAAGCTGCAAGAATTTTAAATATTACGCCTGATAAAAAGGCACCAATAAAATTAAAAGATAAAAAAGGATAAGTTATGTTGTTGAGCGAAATTCTAAAAGGTATCAAAGATTATAAATTAAAGAATTATTGTGATGTAGAAATCACGGGAATTTCATATAATTCTAAAACAACGCAAGATTCTGAGATTTTTATATGCTTAAGAGGCGAATACTCTGATGGCCATCAATACGCAAAAATGGCAGTTGATAATGGAGCAAAAGCTTTATTGTGCGAAGAAGAACTTGATATTGATATTCCACAAATAATTGTAGATTCATCTAAAACAACAATAGCAGACGTTGCAGCATCGTTTTACAAATATCCTTCAAAAGAAATTAATTTAATAGGAATAACCGGTACAAACGGAAAAACAACAGTAACTCATTTGGTTCAAAAAATAATTGAAGCTAACAACAAAAATTGCGGGCTAATAGGCACCTTGGGTTATAAAATAGATAGTTCAAGCGATTATAAAGAAGCAAAGCACACAACTCCACAAGCACCTGAGTTACAAGCTACGTTAAGACTTATGGTGGAAAATAAAATATCAGATGTCGTAATGGAAGTAAGCTCTCACGCTCTAGAACAAAACAGGGTTGGCGGATGCGAGTTTAATGGGGCAGTATTTACAAACCTTACTCAAGACCATTTAGACTATCACATTACAATGAACAATTATTTTGAATCAAAATCGATTCTATTTAAAAACCTTAAAAAAGGATCATTTGCGGTAATAAATTCGGATGATGAATACGCTCAAAGATTTATTGATATTATTCCTGAAGGAGTCACTATTATAACTTACGGAGTAAAAAATAACGCAGATGTCATCGCTAAAGATATAAACTTTTCTATCCATGGCGCAAAATGTATTTTTGCATACAAAGGAAATGAAAAACCTGTTGATTTGCAATTAAACGGTATGTTCAGTATTTATAACGCATTAGCAGCGTATGCTTCAGCCTTAGCTATGGGAATAAACCCGGATACGGCAATAAAAGCACTTGAAGAAACTCCAAGTGTTGCAGGAAGATTTGAAATAGTAAACAAAGAACCATTGGTCATTGTAGATTATGCTCATACGCCAGACGGGCTTGAAAACGTGCTTAAAGCGGCAAGAGAAATAACACCTCAGGGCAGCAATCTAATCTGTTTGTTTGGATGTGGCGGAGACAGAGATGCAACAAAACGACCAAAAATGGGAAAAATAGCAGATGAATTTGCAGACAAAATCGTTGTCACATCTGACAACCCAAGAAGCGAAGACCCTCAGCTTATAATTTCTGATATTATGACAGGAATCAAATCTGTAAATACACAGAGAATTTTCGTTGAATCAGACAGAGGTGAAGCAATAAAATTAACAAAAAGCATCGCGGATAAAAATGATGTGATTGTCCTTGCAGGAAAAGGACATGAAGACTATCAAAT
>JAEZOG010000083.1 GCA_023414155.1 Cyanobacteria bacterium OH_CFB_184
TCTTAGAACATTGAGCCCCATTTGTTTTAAATGGAACTCAATGTATTCAGAATTAATATTTTCAGTTTTTTTAATTTTAACTTCTTTTGTCGTAATCATTATTCAACTGTTACTGATTTTGCTAAGTTTCTAGGCTGATCAACGTCTTTACCCAAGAACTCAGCAATATAATATGCTAAAAGCTGAAGAGGAACGTTTGCTATAACCGGTGATAAAATCTCTGATACTTCAGGAATTTTGATGATAAATTCAAACAGATTTTTCAACTCTTCATCGTTTGAAGAAGTAAGAGCAATCAATCTTGCATTTCTGGCTTTCGCTTCTTCGCTGTTAGAAAGAATTTTTTCATACGTAATATGTCCTGGTATCAATATCGAAAGAACCGGCATAGTTTCATCAAGCATCGCGATAGGACCGTGCTTTAACTCACCTGCAGCGTATCCTGTAGCGTTAATATAGCTGATTTCTTTCAGTTTTAATGCACCTTCTAAAGCAGTAGCTAAATTTATACCTCTTGCAATATAAATAAAGTCTTTTGTGCTAGAGAATTTTTTAGCACATTCTTTGATTTGATCTTTGTTATTTAAGATTTGCTCTATTTTTGTAGGAAGCTGAATAAGCTCGTGTTTAAGGTTTTTTAGATAGTCTTTATCAAGTGAGCCTTTGATTTCAGCCAAGTGTATAGCTAAAAGATAGAAAGAAAGCAATTGCGCTGTATATGATTTTGTAGCGGCAACACTGACTTCAATACCAGCACTGACAGGAATCAAACTGTCTGCATATCTAGCCATACTAGAATCGGGTCTATTTGTAATAATAAGTACGTGTGAACCTTTGTCTTTTGCTTGTCTTATTGCAGTAATTGTATCAGCTGTCTCTCCTGATTGAGAAACCCCTACAACAAGCGTAGAAGAGTTTGTTACGGTTTTTCTGTATATATATTCACTTGAAGGTTCAACATCTACAGCAATACCTGTAAAATCTTCTATTAAATATTTACCGACCATCGCAGCGTGAAGTGAAGTACCGCAGGCAATAATCTCGATTCTTGTAAGATTTTTTAAGATATCTTTGTTCAACTTAACTTCATTTAAGTTAATAGGCATATCGATATCGAAAAGTTTTCCGTTTAACACGTTTCTTATAACGTCAGGTTGTTCGTGTATTTCTTTAAGCATAAAGTGCTTATAGCCCATTTTGCTGAGTGCAACAGGTTCCCAAGGAAGATGTTCTACTTTTTTGTTTACAACATCACCTGCTAAATTTTCGATAACAATGCTATCTTTTGTAACTATAGCAATTTCATTATCATCAAGATAAATAGCTTTTTTAGTATGTTCAATAATAGCAGGAACATCACTTGCGATAAGATTTTCGCCTTCTCCTACCCCTAAAAGCAATGGAGCATTTTTTCTGACACCTATGATTTTGTCAGGTTCATCTTTATGCATAACACATAAAGCATATGCACCTTGAAGCTGAGGAACCGATTTTCTTACAGCTTCTTTTAAAGAATTAGTTTTTGAATATTCATAAGCTACTAAGTGAGCTATTGTTTCAGTGTCTGTTTCAGACTTGAATACACAACCTTTTTGAGTTAGTTCTTGTCTTAATTCTTTGAAATTTTCAATAATACCATTGTGTACAAGAACTAATTTTCCACAGTTACAAGTGTGTGGGTGAGCATTAAATTCTGTAGCACCACCGTGAGTTGCCCAACGGATATGCCCGATACCACTTATCGGAGCTTTTATTTTACAGTTTGATTGTTCTAAAACATCTCTTAAATTTTGGAGTTTGCCTATTGCTTTAAAGATTTTTATTTCGCCTTCATCATTTAAAGCTACTCCTGATGAGTCATACCCTCTATATTCAAGACTGGTAAGTCCATCAACTAATATTTTTACTACGTCTTTTTTTCCTATATATCCTACGATTCCGCACATAATTTATTAATTCTCTCCTCTGTACAAATTTACATTCTAATATTATACATATTTAAAAAAATATGGATATTAAAATTATATAAAGATTTTAGTATAAAGCTATAATATCTTTGATTGCCTGTTCTCCGAGGTTCAAGATTTCTATAAGCTGGCTTCTCTCGTATGGGTTCCCTTCTGCTGTAGTTTGAAACTCAATGATTTTTCCGCTTTTAGTCATAACTATGTTACTGTCAACTTGCGCTGATGAATCTTCACAGTAATCAAGATCTAATTTAACTTCACCATCAACAATACCTGCAGATACTGCTGCTATAGGTTCTATAATTGGACTTTCTTTCATTAAACCTTGCTCAATAAGCTTTTCTACGGCGATTTGTAAAGCTATAAAGCCTCCACAAATACTTGCACATCTTGTACCGCCATCAGCTTGTATAACATCTGCGTCGATAGTTATTGTTCTTTCTCCAACTTTTGACAAATCAACACAAGAACGAAGACTTCTACCGATTAATCTTTGAATTTCCTGTGTTCTCCCTGAGATTTTTGAACGTTCTCTCTGGCATCTTGTGTGTGTTGCAGAAGGTAAAAGAGAATATTCAGCTGTAACCCAGCCTCTATTATCATCTTTGCTCATCCATCTAGGCTTTTGCTCTTCAACTGAAGCTGTTACAATAACTTTAGTCTCTCCAAATTCAATCAATACAGAGCCTAAAGCATGCTTTGTATAATTTTTTGTAATTTTGATTTCTCTTAACTGGTTGTTAGCCCTATTATTCAAACGCTCACTCATTTTGGTTTTTCTTCCTTTTTTTTAAAATAACTTTATGATAAATTTTATTATAACAATACTATAAAATATAAGGCGAAATATGAACAAGTTTTATTTAACAACAGCAATAGATTATGTAAATGGCGCACCGCACATAGGACATGCTTATGAAAAAATAATGGCTGACGTAATAATAAGACATATGAGACAAAGAAAAGAATACTCTGATGTTTACTTTTTAACAGGAACCGACGAGCACGGTGTAAAAATCCAAAAAACAGCTGAATCAAACGGAATTTCACCACAAGAGCTTTGTGATCAAAAC
>JAEZOG010000241.1 GCA_023414155.1 Cyanobacteria bacterium OH_CFB_184
TTACTTGCACCATCATTGAATAAAACGTTTAAGGATGCTGGATTTAAACCTTCAACTTCTAATTATACATTATTTTTTCCAAGGTTTAATTTATTTAAAAACTTCTTCAAATTAGAAAAATATATGAGAAAACTCCCACTAGGTGCCCAATACTATATAAAAGCAGGCAAATAATTTAACTGCACTCAAAAATTATTATAGTGTATGGAATATTATAAAGATCTTCTTTTACCGAAACTTTTATTTCTTCAAAATATTTAGAAAACAGTTTAAAGTAATCATTTTTGTTTCTGACGAATTTACCTCGATCATTTCTCAATATCCATTTTTTAAACCAAGATTGATTATCAACATAACAACCATCTAATGTAATAAACCTGCCTCCGGCTTTTAAATTATTGTGGGCAAAAGATATTAAACTATCAGCCTCTTTATCATCCAGATGATGCAAAACAGCATTTGCCATTATTACATCAAATTTTTCTTCAAAGTCATTTGCAAAATTTATTTTGCCGCAGAAAAATGAATAATTCTCTTGTGGAAATTTTTTGCTAGCTTTTTCTATATACAAATCAGATTCATCAAATCCGACATAATCGATGTTTGAAGGAAGATATTTGACCATATTTGCTGACCCGCAGCCAATATCTAAAATACGATCGCCTTCTTTTGCCTTAACATAATCTCGGCAATACAATTTTCGCAATTTATAATCACCTATTATTTTTTGCCAGAGTTCATATATTTGAGGAATTTTTAAAATATTTTTAATACCCATTTTCAATCTTTTTCTTTTTTTCTTTAAATTGTTCGAAAATAATCAATCCTATAAAAACAATCATTATCAGCGGATTTATAATCACTGACAACGAAAACCAAAAGTTTATATTACTTATATCATATGGAATTATAATATTTTTAGAAATAAGAAGCAGACCAAATAAAACAGCATAGATTAAATCAAATCTCGTTTTCTCTTTTGCATTAACAAATAACCAAATAGGCACAAAGAAAAATATCAACTTATAGTCATTTGTAAGATACGGCATCAATAACATATACAAAGTCAGCAATGAAATTTGCTTCCAAAAAACTTTCTCTTTTACGGCAAAAAATGCAATTAAACCTGTTATTACGATATTTAAGATGTCATAAGCCTTTGCTAAAAAAGGAGTTAAAGACAAACCTTGTTCTGTAAACCTTGTAAAGATAAGTTTAAACATCATATACAATGACGAACTAGCCCTCATACCATAGGGATTAGCATTATCATATACATACGATTGTTTGAACAAACCGATGTTAGATATAAATACAGACAACTGATGAAAAAACTCTCCTTTTAGAATTACAAACCCAGCGACAATCAATGCAAAAGACATTAGCAAGCTGATAAAAATATATCTATAGTTTTTCTTCAACAAAAATAATATTAAAAAGATAAAAGAAAATGGCTTAAATGCATTAATCACAGCTAATATCAATGAACTCAACAAGTACTTTTCTGCCTTATAAGCATATATAAAAGCTACAAATAAAACAAACAAAAATATATCAAAATTTCCCCGATCCAACAGTAATAAAAAAGGGTAAGAAACAGAGCTCATTATAAAAATATTCTGAAAATTCTGAGTTGATGTCAGATCAGGACATTTAAAGTTCTTGAAATTCATATAAGCAAAAACGCCTATAAACACTGATATAAATAGCAGATAAGAGAAAATTTTATTCTGTATAAAAACAAAAGGGAACAAAATAATGTACGTAAGCGGAAAATAATTAATAAAAGGATCAACTTCTTTAAACGGAGAAAAATCCTTTATCACATATAACATTTCCGTGAAATCACCAAAAGCAAAATCAGACGGCCACAAAAAAGTATTAAAAGGATAAGGTTTTGCTAGATAGCCGCCTATAACATAGTTATAAAAAACGGCTATTACAAAACCAACAAGGACAATACTTGATAAAATTAATACTTTATTTGATTTTTCCATATTCAACTCTTTTTATAACTATCTAAATAATTGCATCTCTTAGATTATATTAAAAGGTCATATGGCTTACCTGTCAAGGATTTTACATAAATCCTACGGTGATTATTGTACTGCGTTCTTCTTATTGAATTTCATTGAAGAAATAAAAGATGCTCCAATGAACCCTGCACCAATCAATCCTGTTATAACTTCAGAAACGTGCCCGAAAGTTGTATACAGCATTATAAAGGCTAAAGCACCTATTGCCCAATGCGCACCGTGCTCTAAATATATATATTTTGTTAAGGTTTTTTGTTCTACAAGCATAATTGTTAATGACCTTACAAACATCGCACCAATCGTTAAACCAATCGCAATTATTACAACGTCACTACTGATTGCAAAAGCACCCATTACACCGTCAAACGAAAAAGAAGCATCAATAACTTCTAAATACATAAAACTCATAAATCCGCCTTGTTTAACAGTGTTTGAAAGAAGTTTTGCGTCTTGTTCGTGTTCTAAAAGTTTGACAAGACCATCGATTACTAAATAAGTAATCAAACCACTAATACCGGCTAAAATTACAGGCAATTTATCAGGAGTATCTACAAAATTTTGAACAAAATACAAACTCAAAAGAGCGATTATCACCTCAACACCTTCAAGCTTACCTATTTTAGTTAATTTTTCTTCTATAACATGAATCCAGTGAATATTTTTTGCCTGATTGAATAAAAATGACAAAAACAGCATAAGTAAGAATATCCCGCCAAAAGCTGCTATAGATGCGTGTGACTCGTGGAGATAATGAGAGTATTTTGCAGGATTATTAACTGCAAGCAATGCTACATCAACGACTCCAATCCCAGCAAACACTGCAACTATTACAATCGGAAAAACCAATCTCATTCCAAAAACGGCAATAAGCATACCCCAGGTAAGAAATCTTCTTTGCCAAATAGGAGTCATTTTCTCAAGTCTTATAGCATTTACAACAGCATTATCAAAAGAAAGACTGACCTCTAAAATTGCTAATACACTTGCTAAAAATACTAAAACCAATCCGGAACCGGGATTAACCCTTTCGCCCCAGAAATACGCAATGATTAATCCAATGATTGTCACCAAAAATGATAACTTGTGATATTTCATTTATTCCCTCTCTTCTTCGTTTGAATTGTAATGATACTTGCACTTTGCACAATCTCTTAATATATAAGATGCTGTCTGCTTATCTATTTCAGAATTTATAACGTGTAATTTTGACCAACCAAACCTTGGATAAATCTTTTTAACGTGATTCCAATCGATACATACTTTTCCACCTTTTTTTACATAGCGATTTGACCAGCCTACCAATAAGTCAATTATTGCGTGATCAATTATATTTACACGTTCAAAGGTAATATCTATTTGCTTTTTAGGTTCTATATTTTCAATAACATTTGCAACCTGAGGAAGCCTTAAGAAAGTTAGATTTCCAGACAATTTAACAATAGTTTTCTTGCCTTTTACAACTCTTGCCGAAAAATATGTCAGCTTGTATACCTGATGAATAACACCAACTGCAATACCGATTAAGATACCTTCTAGCAGGTTTGTAGCTAATATCGCTATTATCGTAATCAAATATATTACAAATTCACTTTTGCTTAATTCGTAGATATTCTTTGCCATCTTCACGTTTACAAGTTTGAAACCTGTATATAACAACACTGCTGCTAAAGCAGATATTGGAATGTACTTTAAAGCAAAAGGGAAAAGAACAATAAAGACAAGAATCCACACCCCGTGTAAAATTGCAGACAATCTGCTTGTGGCTCCTGCTTGAATGTTAGCTGCACTTCTAACAATAACACCTGTGATAGGCAAAACACCCAACACACCAGCTAAAGAATTACCGATCCCTTGAGATACAAGTTCTTTGTCATAATTCGTTTTTTCTGTTAACTTCAAATTATCAACTGCAGTAGCAGAAAGCAGCGTTTCTGCACTTGCAATAAAAGCAATACTAAAAGCCGCTATTAATGCCTCAGGGTTAAGAAGATATTTTATACTACTTATAGATAAAAGATTTAAGGCATCAGAAAAATTATTTGAAATCTCGATATATTTAATTGGGAATTGGAACAAATTAGAAATGACTATTGCAAAAAATACAGCAACTAAAGTTGAAGGTAAATACTTGTATTTAGAAGGTACATAATGCCAAAATATAAGAATTAACAGTGTAATAACACCTATTGCTGCTGCTAAATGATGACTGGAACCATCTATCGGAAAAAGACCTTTTTGTATTGTTTCAGGTATTGTAATTATGTTTGTAAATATATCACTTGCTGGTTTATGATCGAGCATTATATGAAATTGACTTGTTAAAATAAGAATCCCGATACCAGAGAGCATACCTTGAATAATTGCAGGAGATACAGCTCTAAAATATGATGCATAGTTTAAAAAACCTATACACAACTGTATGATACCTGCCAAAAGAATTATAGCCCCAAGATTTTCAATACCATGTTTTTGAATAGTATCCCAGACAATTGTAATTAAGCCGGCAGCAGGTCCGCTAACTTGAAAAGGGCATCCTGAAAATGCTCCAACTACAATACCCCCAATAACTCCAGAAATTAATCCTGCAAGCGGTGATAAACCGCAAGCTGTTGCTATACCGATACATAAGGGAATAGCTACAAGGAAAACAATAATAGAAGCTATAAAATCTTTTTTAAAATTGACTATCGAACGTGCCGAAATGTTATTATGTTTCATCTACCTCATCCTTTGTCTATGTGTATAAATTATGTTTCATCAATAACCCCAAAAGACTTTCTTTGCTTGTAAAAAAGAACAAAAAATGCAACTATTACTAATGTTACAGCTATAATGACAAGTTCTAAATAAGCCTTAATCGTTTCACCGAAAAGCATTAAGCAAGTTGCTACAATAAAAAACCTTGCTCCTCTTCCTAAAAAACTCATTATTAAAAAGCCTATAATATTCATCCTGAATATTCCGCTTGCTATTGTAAAAACCTTATATGGGATAGGTGTAAAAGCCGCGGCTAATACAGCCCAGTTGCCGTATTTTTCATAAAGCTTTTCTACTTTCTCAAGATAATGTGACTTACTCTTGAATATCCAGTAAAACACCGGTCTACCGCCAAACTTACCTATAAGATAACCAAAAGCCCCGCCCAAAGTTGAAAAGACAGTACAAATCAATGCAAACAACAATGCTTTTTGCGGAAAACTTAAACTCATTGCTATAAGCAAAAAGTCAGGAGGTATCGGGAAGAAGCTGGATTCTATAAATGCAAGTGTTGCAAGACCGACTTCTTTTAACCCTTCGAAGTAAGCAATAGTATTATTAAGAAGTTCTTTCATTTTTATTAAACCTCACTTTCTGCGGTTGATTCGAACTTCTCTATTTTTTTAATATATATTTTCAATATTCTTGGTCCATCAATACTTTTTACAGTAAAAATGTGACTATCTATAGAAACCTCATCACCAACTTGAGCAATTTTTCCTAGTTTTTTAAGGACAACGCCACCAATAGTTTCAACATCTTCTTCATCAATGTGAATATCCAAAAGTTCATTTATTTCATCTATTCTGACAAGAGCATTTACAAGATATTCATTTTCATTAATTTTTTCAATCTCAGATTCCTCATCAACATCAAATTCATCTTGAACTTCCCCAAATATTTCTTCAAGAATATCCTCAATTGTAATTAAACCTGCAGTTCCACCAAATTCATCTATTGCTATAGCCATATGGAGTTTGTTTTTCTTTAATTCAAGAAGCAAGTTGTCAATCGTAATTGTTTCAGGAACCAGAAGCGGTTTTCTTGAGATTTTAGTAATATTAAACTTTTCATTTGCGCAGTATAAAGGATAAACATCTTTGATATGGACAATTCCCACAATGTTTTC
>JAEZOG010000217.1 GCA_023414155.1 Cyanobacteria bacterium OH_CFB_184
GCTACAAGCTTAGCAGTGATTGCTTCTCTTCCTGATGTTTTTCTATCCTGTCTAGCGTAACCATAGTATGGGATTACAGCTGTAATCGTTTTTGCACTAGCTCTTTTGAAGGCATCTATTATTATTAATAACTCCATAAGATTTTCATTTACAGGATTACAAAGTGGTTGGATGATGAAGACATCATCGCCTCTTATGCTTTCTTGTACTTGTACGTAAATCTCACCATCAGCAAAATTTTTGATTATCATTGGCCCGACTGTGGTGCCAAGGTATTCAGCTATTTCTTCTGCCAGTTTGTTGTTAGAACGGCCAGAAAATAACTTTATGTCGTGGGTTGGGTTTATGGTTTTATCACCTTGTGGAAATACCATCTGAAGTTCCATTTTTGCCTCCTAAAGCATTATGTTATGTTAAATTAATGATGAGTAATAAGCCGAAAACACTTTTGTTTTCGACTTTAATTTTTATTTATGGACTAGTTTATTTTTCACCCAATTTTTTATTACTTTTAAAGGTGAGCGTGTTATTGCTAGAGAATAAGGTTCAACATCTTTTGTTACTATTGTTCCTGCTGCCACTGAGGCTTTTTCATTTATTGTAATGGGTGCAACGAGGACTGAATTTGAACCTGTGTTAGCGCCGTCTTTTATGATTGTTTTACTTTTTTGTTTAGTTATCGGGTTATAATTTGCTGTAATTGTTCCAGCTCCTATGTTTACTCCGGATCCAAGTTCGCTGTCTCCAATGTAACTTAGGTGTGAAACGTTAGTATTGCTGTCGATTATTGATTTTTTAACTTCAACAAAGTTTCCTATTCTAACGTTATCGCCGATTTGAGCCCCATCTCTTATGTGAGCAAACGGCCCGATTTTACAGTTGTTTCCGATGATATTTTTTCCTGAAATGTATACATTAGGGAATATAACAGTATCAGCTCCGATTGTTGTTTCTGGAGAAATAAAAGCGCTATTAGGATCAACAATGCTTACTCCATCATCAAGAAGTTTGTTTATAGTTTTTGTATTAAGCATTTTTGTTGCTTCAGCAAGGTGTGCTTTTGAATTTATGCCAAAGATTTCTTCGTTGTTTTTTAAGACAAAAGCTTGTGTTTTAAGATTGTTTTCAACCGCCCAGGCAACGATGTCTGTTAAATAGTATTCACCTTGAGCGTTGTTGCACTGAAGGTTTAAGAATGCAGGAGAAATTTTCTTCCAGTCTATGCAGTATATTCCTGCATTAATCTCTTTTACTGCTTTTTCTTCTATTGAAGCATCTTTTTCTTCAACGATTTTCTTCAGTCCGCCGTCTTGGCTTCTGATTATTCTGCCGTAGTTTGTTGGATTATCAAAAATAGCAGACATTACAGTCAATGCAGAGTGGTGTTCTCTGTGTGCTGCAACAAATTCTTTTATGGTTTCACTTGTAATTAAAGGTGCATCTCCGCAAAGAATAATCACTTCGCCATCAAAACCTTTTAAGCTGTCATAAGCTTTGTTTACAGCATCGCCAGTTCCTAATTGAGGCATTTGTAAAATGCACTTTGCATTAGAATAATTTTTTGTAACGTATTCTTCTACAAGTTCAGCTTGATGCCCTACAATAATATAGTTTTCGTCAACCAAGCCGGTATTGTTTACCGCTTCAATAACGTATCCTAAAAGAGGCTTTGAAAAAATAGGGTGTAAAACCTTAGGCAGGTCAGATTTCATTCTTGTTCCTTTGCCTGCAGCAAGGATTATAGCTCTTGTTTTATTATCAGACATGACTTTTATTCCATCAACTACCTTTTTATCATCGCATAAAAAAGGTTAAAAAGACTATTTTTCTTTGAAAGTTTTATCAAATTTTACATGAAAAATATTCTGGCAACTAAAATTGAAGCTATAATTCCAACTATATCAGCGAAAATACCTGTTATTAATGCGTACCTGAATTTTTTTATTCCGACAGCTCCAAAATAAACAGCTAGAACATAAAAAGTGGTTTCTGAGCTGCCGAGCATTATGGCTCCAAGTTTTGTCGCATAAGCTTCAGTTCCATTTGTTTTTGCTATTTCAGAAAACACTCCAAGCGCAGCACTTCCTGATAATGATCTTACTATTGCAAGCGGCAAAATATCTACAGGGACTTTTATTGTGTTGAGCAAACTTGATGATATTTGTGCAAAATACTCTATTGCACCAGATGCTCGAAGCATAGATATAGCTACTATTATAGCAACAATGTACGGAATAATATTTATACTAACTTTTACTCCGTCTTTTGCGCCTTCAATAAATGTTTCATATACAGGAACTTTTTTTATTATCGCCCAGATTAATATGAGTAATATTATTGCAGGAAGCGTCCAAAGTGAAATTATATCGATAAGAGGCTTTATGCTATGCATCTACTTCCTCCTTCGTTTCTTGTTGCTGAGGAGGGAATATTCTTTTTAATAACTTTGCCATCAAGATAGCAGATGTAAAGGCAATACTAGTCACTATAAGGGTCGGAATAATTATTTCTGTTGGGTTTTTAGCTCCATTAGCTGCAAGAATTGCAATCGCAGTAGCGGGAACAAGCTGAAAGCCTGCTGTATTCATTGCTAAAAAAGTACACATAGGATCAGAGGCTGAATTCTTGTCTTTATTTAATTTTTGCAACTCTTCCATTGCTCTTATTCCGATTGGAGTTGCTGCATTTGCCAGCCCAAGTGCGTTAGCAGAAAAGTTCATTGCAACATCGCCTATCGCTTTATTGTTTTCCGGTATTTCGGGAAACAGCCATTTTGCAATAGGTTTTAATAGCGTTGAAAGAAATTCAACAATTCCTGATTTTTCTGCAATTTTCATTATCCCAAGCCAAAAAACCATTATTCCCATAATTGAAATAACTATCTCTATAGAAGTTTGAGCCCCTGTTAAAATAGCATTAACAACATCATCAAGCTTGTTGTTTATAGCTCCGACGAGTATTGATATAAATATTATTAAAAACCAGATAAAGTTCATACGAGAAGTTTATATTAAAATCAATCTGTTTGTAAAGTTTGTAATTCTTTGTAAGACGTTGACTAAATCGGTTGTAGCTATTAATATTGTTATACAAGTTGAAAATTAAATGCTTTATCAATATGTCGTAGTGGCGGAATGGTAGACGCGCACGCTTGAGGGGCGTGTGGAGAGATCTGTGAGGGTTCAAGTCCCTCCTACGACAATTCTTTATTTTATAAAAATGGATGGGAGTATGTAGATGTCTATAAATTCTTTAATCGAAGAAAATATTGATGAAAACTATAATAAATTATGTTTCGATTCCCTTCCCCTTGGTAAGTTGATATTTTTATCAATTATAACGTTTGGTTTATATGAAGTTGTATGGTTTTATAACCTTTGGAAAAGAATCGCAGTTGATTTAGATGTTAAAATAAGTCCATTTTGGAGAGCTATTTTTAGTGGTATCTCTGCTTTTTGGCTATTTCCTATTTTAAATAAATATTTTACTAAAATTAATGCAATTTATTCTTTCAAACCCGTACTATTTGCAATTATATATTTGATACTAAATGGCTTCTCCAGATTACCTGAACCTTATGAAGTAATCTGTATGTTTACATTAGTAATTCCAGTTTTAATACAATCAAAAATAAACTCTATAAATAAACAATATTTCCCGGTAGCATCTGTAAATACTTGGAATGTTGCAAACACTGTATGGACAGTAGTATCTATTTTAGTGATAACTCTAGTAATGATTGGGAGTTTAATATCTTATTAACACTCAATTAGTAATATCGGTATTTGTATTTTAGTTTAATTGTTATTTTGCGCCTTTAGAAGCTGCAAAAGCACCATACTTCTTGTCTTCAACTTGAATATGGTTTACTAACCAATTTTTTAAGAATGTTGATATGTCAAGAGAAAGAGTTATTTTTCCTGCGTTGAAGTTTTGCTGGAATTCCTGTACTTTCATAATAAAAGCCGCATGTTCTCTTTTATGAGCTTCATATGCTGGATATGAGTATTTTTGCATGAACAATTCTTCTGCTGCAAAGTGTTTTCTTGTGTATGCTATTAGTTTTGTAATTACAGAACTAAGTATAGTGTTACTTTTGCCACTGCTCATTGCATCATAAAGCTCATTTAATAAATTTATGAGTTCTTTATGTTGATTGTCCATTTCGTTGATGCTTACGCTGTATTTGTCGTTCCATGTCATCATTGCCATAATTAATCACCGCTTTTCTTTTTAATTATCTTAAATTTTTTGCATTAAATACTGAGCTGTATTTTTTGTCTTCTACTGAAATATGGTTTATTAGCCAATTTTTCAAGAATGTTGATATATCAAGAGATAAAGTCAGTTTGCCGGCAGCTAAATCTTTTTGGAATTCTTGGATTTTTCCGATGAAGAATTCATGTTCTCTTTTTTGGGTAGGATATCCTGTGTAATTAAATTTTTGCATATATGCTTCTTCAATAGAAAAATGTTTTCTTGTGTAATTTAATAGTTTCGTAATTACTGTGCCAAGAACTTCGTTACTTTTTCTTGCGCTCATCGCATCATAAAGTTCATTTAGAATATTCAATAATTCCTTGTGTTGATTGTCCATCTCTGCGACATTAACACTGTATTTGTCGCTCCAGTTAAACATTGCCATACTTCATTCCTTTCGTAAACTTCAACTACAGCAAAATTATATATCTTTGTTCCGCATTTGTCAAAAAATGATAACCATTATCGGTTTCTGATTTAATTTCACGAATGTTTTAGAAATAGGGAAAAGTCTCTTGTGGCTTTTGTTTTGGATGGAATTTGTGAGTGTTCTCTAAATACATGGTTTTCATCTTATATAAGTACTTTTTTATTCGATAGTCCTAATATTTATTTTGCTATTTTGTTAACACATATTAGTAAAGTTTTTATTAAGTAGCAATTTATTTTATGTCCGTTGTTAATATATAAAGTTTACCTAATGGAATGAAAAGCTGGAAACCTTTTAAGAGAGAGCTTAACTCCTCAATATAGTGTGCAATTTCAATATAGGTAACGTTACCTAATCAACTACTACTTTTGTAAAAAAATGTTATAAATTTAGTAAAATACCTAGCATAAACTCACGACATAAGCTTTAATAGTTAAAAGCTGAAACATGGAGATCGTAAAATGAAGATATCGCCGCAAAAAAATAATTGTAATCAGAACACTCATAACCCATCTTTTAAACATAGAATTGTTCTTGATATCGGTGCAAGTAACCCTCGCGGCTCTTTAAAAATCTCAGCGCAAACAGATGATGGAAAAGATATTTATACTAAATCAGGTGTTTTCGTGAATGACACGGCAAGTGGTTTTGAGTCTTCAGAGGATTTCGTAACTAAAGTAACTGCTGTAATAAAAGATACATACGATAAAGTACAAAAAATGGTTACAGAAAAAGGTCTTCCTGAAAGCGAAAAGAAACTATCAGGAGTAGGCGTTTTTGTTCCGGGAACAGTTTTGGGTGATAAAATTGCATTCATTCCTAATTTAAAAGATAAAAATGATAAAAGCTTATTAGATGCAGATTTTTCTGAGTTTAAAAACAAGCTGATTAATTCTCCTGAAGAAACAGGTATTGAACTTAATGATGATAAATTTAAGTTTGTAGTTACTAAAGATTTGGGCGGTGCAGGACTTGGGATCGCTAAAATTCTTGCAAAACAAGAAAAACTCAATGAAGGTGATTACATAATGGGTATCATGACCGGCGGCGGTTTCGGTAGTGTTGATATCAAAGTTAAACATGGTTTGGTTGAAGTCGAAACTTCTGAAAGCAGCAGCTACCTAACTCATGATTTTATCAATAATAAAATGGAAAAACTAGGAAGACTTGGAGTAAGCGTAAAGAGCCATATTTCAAGATTTATGGATACAATAGGTATGCAAGAAATGCTTCCTGTAGTGCTTAAGGCCGGTGATGCACGTATAGTTACAAATAATGAAATCCACGTTAATAATTCTAACGTAGAATTATTAGATGAGTTATTACAAGATCCAAGATTCAGAGTAAAATCAATGGATGAAGAAAATACCATTGTAGAGCTTGATGAATCTAACCCTAAATTTGTTCAAAAAATGAAAGCCTCAAGAGTTGAAGCAGTTAATAATTATGCTGATTCTGTTTCTTTAATAGCTGTAAATAAAATCAACGACTGTTTAAATAAAATAATACTTGTAGGTCCTTTTGCCCACGGTGTTAACAAACACATAAAAAATAACCAAAACATATATGGTGCTAAAGATTTACCGGATTTGATT
>JAEZOG010000246.1 GCA_023414155.1 Cyanobacteria bacterium OH_CFB_184
TAATTTCTCACTATAAATCAGATTCACTTGAGAAAAAAATATTCTCACCTACAAGCGTTCTTTACTCATCAAAAGTATTTGCAGATGTTATGGGGTTTGTAATTGAAAAAAATGAAGAACCAGAAAAACCAAAAGTCGCTGAAGTAGGCAGAAACGAACCTTGTCCTTGCGGAAGCGGCAAAAAATATAAAAAATGCTGCATGAACGCATAAACTCAAATTTCAATTGTAAAAAATAAGTACTTTGTTGCCTAAAAGTACTTATTTTGTTATATTTAGCTTGATTGAAGGGTTCTGATGAAAAAATTCTTATCAACAATAAATTACATAATATACTTAGTTCTATTTTTTATCCTGATAGACGTAGTAATTTTTAGGCTAGTCCTAGGTTTTGGCTACCCAACTGACTTAAAATCTAATCAGGACAATCTTAGATACCCATCGCCATACGTGATGTTCACTGCAAAACCAAACTCAGGCAAGGACATCAACAATTATGGTTTTAAAGGGGACTTTTTTGACAAAGCCTCTAAAAATGACATAAAAATTGCCTTTTTAGGAGGTTCAACAGGGTACTGGGGCGAACCACCAATAGCTAATCTACTTGAAGAAGAACTTTCAAAAAGATTAAATAAAAAAGTATTCGTGGCAAATATGTCTGTTGTAAGCTCTAATCACAGACAGCATATGCATTTTATTTTAGAATACCTGCCAAAGTTCAATCCTGATATCGTAATATTCTATGGTGGATACAATGAAACTGTGCAAAATTATGTGTATGACCCTAGACCTGGGTATCCGTTCAATTTTTATTACAGAAACGAATTGCCGACTTATAAAAAAATACTTGTTGAATATTCCGCTCTTTTTGGAACCCTTGAATACAAATATAACTTAATTTCTAACCTCAATAAACTCAGAGAACAAGAAAATATCTATTCAGATACCTGGAAAAATAAAGTTGTTGAAAATTACTTTCAAACGCTTGAACTTTCGAAAAAAGTTACCGAGACAATCGATTCAAACTACTTTGGTAAAACTAAATTCTACGCATTTTATCAGCCATACAGGGTGCCTGCTGAGTTTATGAAAATGGACAACAAAATTAAAGAAAAAGCCAAAGAAACAGATTATTTGTACGACGTATCAGATACTTATAAGCCTCTTGGAGAAAAGATCTGGGGTGATGAAGTGCACGTGACTCAGGAAGCTAATGAAGTTATGGCAAAAAAAATTGCTGATATTTTAGAAAAAAAACTTAAAGAAAAAAAATAAATTATTTAGTTTCATACTTCTTTACTACATCTGTTAAATCCCAAAATTTATTTTTTATATCAATACCGACAAAAGGAATTTGAACTCTGTTTTCATCTTCAAGAACATCGAATTGTCGCTCAAAATCAGGTCTATCAGCTGATGGAAGCACAACGGTTTTAACTTTATAATTTTCAGAGAAAAGTATTGATTCAGCTATAAAAGTCACGCTTGTATGATAGCGTTTTAGACCTTTTATTGAATAAGCATCGGGAATTTGATCAACTATGACGATTTTTTGCTGAACTGTTTTTAATCGATTTTTTAAATACGCATAATCCTTGTAAAAATAATAACTTTGGTTAATTTGCCACAAAGAGTAAAAGATTCCCGTTATACACAGTATCGACAACATATTTGAATAAAAACATTTATTTATTTTAACTTTAAAATAATCAATTGCTAAAACTGTCAAAAAGATCAAAGGTAAAGCGATGCAAGGCCACGTTCTAAAATTAAAAAACCACGGATTTATAAAATAATCTAAATTTAAAATTGCAAAGATAAAAAATGACAAAAAGCCTATCGCCAATACTGCTTTGGCTATGATGCCAAAAGTTTTCTTATAGAATAAAGTCAACAGTATTATCAAGGCAGAAACTAAAGATATTATTTCAAAGCTAAAAGGAAACGCTCGATAAGAAAGTACTGCCTCTTTGAAAAACCTTACTGCTTCATTTGATATAGGGTGAGTAAAAAACCATCCTAATACAAACAATGAGGCCACTAGAGAGACAATACCTATGATTTTTTTTACTGATCGATTGACGATGTTTTCTTCTGTTTTTGAATAGTAAAGCGAAGCAACGAAAAGAATAACCCCTAAATATAAAACTGTCTCATGGGTGTTAAAAAGCATAACCAAAAGAAAAGTAATAATACACTTGTCAGCTTTAGTGTAATTTATCTTTCCAGCTAAATAATTAAATAAAATTATATAAAACATAGATGCCAGTCTCAGTTCCACAATAGAATAAAGTTCAAAAGGCATAACTGTAAGAACATAAATTGCAAACCCAAAGATAGCTATATCGTAACGTTTAGTCCTTTTTGAAAGATAAAAGTTATAAAATAGTGCAATCAAAGGAAAAATGAAAAAAGGAGCACTGAAAATTCTCATTAAAGTAAATTTATCTTCTATTCCTAAAACGAAATAAGAAAAATTTATAGGAATCTGATTTAAAAAATTAACAAACAACCGTGGGTGATGTTCTATATCACTATAAACAGCATACTGACCGTGAGAAAATTTATTTAAAATATCAAGCAAAAACACAACGCCATCTGCATAAGCGCCTCTAATTACAAAAATTGAGAAGAATGCGCTCAGCAAAACACATACAGAGAAAAGTAGAATTAAACATTTATTGTCCTTAAACAATATCTCTTTTAATATACAAGCTTCATTATCTGTTTCTTTTTTCATAAAAAGATTTTAGCCTATATTAAAGATTGTGATTTTAATAAATGTAAAGCTCGATCACAAACATCACAACGGATAAAACCCATTTCTTTAGACTTTGATTGAACATATCTGATCAGATTGAAAAGATTTTCATCAGGATTATTTTTCAATCTATCAAGCCAGCTATTTTCTACATCGATAACTATTGAAAGAATATTATTAGCCTTGTTAAACTCAAGCCAAGAATCGATTTCAGCCTGATTGTCATTTACATTTGGAATAATAATATATTTGCTTATAACATTTTCTGCAACTTTTTGAACAGCTGCATAATCTTTGAGGTTTTTGCAAACTAGATCATATAAATCAAGCTGTTTTATTTTTTGATAAACATCTCTTGAACCTGAATCAACAGAAACGACAACCGTTAACTGACCTGATGCAATTCCTTTTTCGATTGTTTTTGAATACTTTATCCCGGAAGAAGGTACCCTAATATTAAAAAAGCCCTTATCTAAAAGTAAATCGATAAGTTCATCAAACTCTTCCAGCATAGTAGGTTCTCCCCCGCCAAAACCGATAGCACCACCTGGTTTCAAGATATCTTTATCAAGCATTTCTTTGATTATGGGAAGCACATTATATGTTTTAAGAGAGTTGTAACCTGTCTTATCCTCTTCTGTATAGCAATAGGTGCACTTACAATTACAATGAGTCCAATGATCAAATATGATATGCTT
>JAEZOG010000027.1 GCA_023414155.1 Cyanobacteria bacterium OH_CFB_184
TTAAAACTCTTGACACTGACGGTTATAATGCGGTTCAAGTTGGTGTTGTACCAGCAAAAGAAAAGCATTTGACAAAGGCACAAATGGGCCACTTTAATAAAAATAAATTAGAGTGCTTCAGACATCTTCAGGAATTTAAATTAGATAATCCTGAAGAATTCAAGGTTGGTCAAAAAATTGATCTAACCATTTTAGAAGGCATTCAAAAAGTAGATGTAACAGCTAAGTCAATCGGAAAAGGCTTCCAAGGTACAGTTAAAAGATGGAACTTTTCAAGAGGACCAATGGCACACGGTTCTAAGAACCACAGACAACCCGGTTCTATCGGCGCAGGAACAACTCCTGGTCGCGTAATTAAAGGCAAAAAAATGCCAGGTAACATGGGTAATGAAAAAGTTACTATTACTAAATTAACAGTAGTTAAAGTTGATAATGACAACAGCCTACTATTAGTAAAAGGTTCTGTTCCAGGACCGGAAGGTAAATTAGTAACAATCGTCCCATCAAGAGTTAAGTGGAACTAACTCCAAAAAATAATTAATAAGGAAATGAGAAAATGACAAAAGAAGTTTCAATATTAAGCACAAGCGGAAAACAAGTAGGACAAATCACACTTGATGAAAAAGTCTTTGGAGTTGAACCAAACCTACATATCATGCATATGGCTTTAAGAAGACAATTAAATAACGGTAGAGCTGGCAGCGCTTGCGCTAAAACAAGAGCAGAAGTTGCTGGTGGTGGTAGAAAACCATGGAAACAAAAAGGTACTGGTAGAGCTAGAGCTGGTTCTATTAGATCTCCATTATTCGCCGGCGGTGGTGTAATATTTGGACCAAAACCAAGAGATTATAGTTTCTCTATGCCTCAAAAAGCTAGAAGATTGGCTCTAAGATCTGCTTTATCTGCTAGAATTGCTGATACAGTTTTAGTAAAAGATTTTTCAGAAATCACAGAACCAAAAACTAAATTAATGGTTTCTACATTAAAAGCGTTAAACGTTGAAGGCAAAACTCTTATAATAGCTGATGTTAAAGCTGCTGAAAATGCATTTTTAGAATTAGCAACAAGAAATATGCCAAACGTAAGAATTATTTTACCATCTAACTTAAACGTAAAAGATTTGTTAGAAGCTGATAAAGTAATCATCACAGAAGCAGCGATAAATGAAATAACTGAGAGGTTATCAAAATAATGAGTACAATGAAACAAAACAAAGAAAGATTATACGATATCTTAAAAAGACCTATGATCACAGAAAAATCAATGACTGCGACATCTTTAGGTCAGTACACTTTTGAAGTTGTTAAAAATGCTACAAAAGTTGAAATAGCACAAGCTGTAGAATTAGCTTTTCCTGGAAGAAAAGTTAAAAAAGTAAGAACAGTATATATGCCATCTCACGAAAAAAGAGTAGGCTATTCGCATGGTAGAACTCAATCTAGTAAGAAAGCTATTGTTACTATTGATGGAGAACCCATAGAAGAACTAATAGGAGCATAACAATGGGTATTAGAATTATAAATCCAACATCTCCAGGACAAAGAGGAATGACAAAAAGTGATTTTGCTGAAATCACAACATCAACTCCAGAAAAATCATTATTAAAACCTCTTAGAAGAAAAGCTGGAAGAAATAATACAGGTAGAATTACTTGTCGTCACAAAGGCGGCGGTCATAAAAAAGCATACCGTATAATTGATTTTAAACGTAATAAATTTGGTGTGCCTGCAGTAGTTAAAACTGTTGAGTATGATCCAAACAGAAATGCAAGAATTTCACTAGTAGTTTATGCTGATGGTGAAAAAAGATATATTTTAACCCCACACGGTTTAAATGTTGGCGATAAAATCGTATCTGGTCCAGAAGCAGAAATTCAAGTCGGTAACGCTGTTCCGTTAGAATTGATTCCACTTGGTACAATCATCCACAATATAGAGATGGTACCTGGCCAAGGCGGACAATTAGTTAGAACAGCTGGCGGAAGCGCTCAGTTAATGGCTAAAGAAGGTAACTACGTAACAATTAAATTACCAAGTTCAGAGATGAGAATGGTAAGAAAAGAATGTTTAGCTACTATCGGCTCGCTTGGTAATGCTGAATATAAAAACATGAAAATCGGTAAAGCTGGTCGTAAACGTCATATGGGCATTAAACCAACTGTTAGAGGGGTTACAATGAACCCGTGCGATCACCCACACGGTGGTGGTGAAGGAAAAACAGGTCCTGGCGGACACCCAAAAACACCTTGGGGCAAACCAGCACTTGGCAGAAAAACTAGAAAAGTTAACAAAGCTTCTGACAAGTACATAGTCAGAAAAAGAAAACGCTAATAAAGGAGATATTTGATGGCTCGTTCACTAAAAAAAGGCCCATATGTACAAGAAGCTCTTCAGTCAAAAATTGACAAAATGAATGCAGCTGGAGAGAAAAAAGTAATAAAGACTTGGTCTAGAGCATCTATGATTGTTCCTGATATGTTAGGACATACAATAGCTGTTCATAACGGAAAAACACACGTTCCAGTATATTTAACAGAACAAATGGTTGGCCACAGATTAGGCGAATTTGCGCCGACGAGATTATATAGAGGTCACGCTGGTCAAGATAAAACTGCAAAAAGGAAGTAAACTATGGAAGCTAAGGCAAAACAAACAGATATAAGAATGCCGGCTCGTAAATTACGTAGAGTAATAAACGAAGTTAGAGGCAAATCAGCAGTAGAAGCAATAAAAATCCTAAAATTTATGCCATACTTTGCAGCTAGAGTTGTAGAAAAAAATCTAACTGCGGCTATAGCTAATGCGTCAGAGAAATTTGGCGGCAAAGCTGAAACTTTAAAAGTTTCTGAGATATATGCTGATGAAAGTACTACACTCAAAAGAGGTAAACCAAGAGCTCAAGGAAGAATCTATAAGAGACTTAGACGTTCATCTCATTTGACAATTAAAGTTACAGAAACAAAATAGGAGGCTATAACTTTGGGACAGAAGACACATCCAACCGGATTTAGAGTAGGAATTATACAACCCTGGTTAAGCACCTGGTTTGCTAAAAAGAATTATCCTGAATTCTTGGCAGAAGATGCAAAAATCAGAAAGTTTATAAAAAAGAAATTATATACAGCTGGTATTTCAAGAATATTGATCGCCAGAAAAGCTCAAAATGTAGTAGTAACTGTTGTTACAGCTAAGCCTGGTATCGTAGTAGGCCGTGGCGGACAAGGTATCGAAGAATTAAGAGCTGCTGTTTCTAAATTAATTAACAAAACAGTTTCAATCGATGTAGTTGAAGTTGCAAGAATAGATGCTGATGCTCAACTTGTTGCAGAATCAATTGCATTACAACTTGAAAAACGTATCGCATTTAGAAGAGCTATGAAACAAGCTATTCAAAGAACAATGAGATCAGGCGTTCAAGGTATAAAAATTATGGTATCAGGAAGATTGGGCGGAGCTGAAATCGCTAGATCTGAATGGGTTAAAGAAGGAAGAATACCTCTTCAAACTTTAAGAGCAGATGTTGACTATGGTTTTACTGAAGCAGATACAATGATGGGTAAAATCGGCGTTAAAGTTTGGGTTTTCAAAGGCAACTTAATGCCAGGTGAAACTGCAGATCAAAACATCAAATTCAAAAAACCTTCAAATGCTAACAGCGAAGAAAAACCAGTTGGCAGAAGAAAACAAAAAAGAGGCGCTCAAGCCCAAACTGAAGAAAATTAATAGTAAATAACAATTAGGAGCGAAAAACAACAATGTTAATGCCCAAAAAAACAAAATATCGTAAAAAGATGAAAGGAAGAATGAATGGTTCTGAGACCAGAGGTACAGAACTTGAATTCGGAAGCTTCGGTTTACAAGCTTGTGACCCAGCATGGATAACAAGCAGACAGATTGAGGCTGCTAGAAGAGCAATGACACGTCAAATTAAAAGAGGCGGGAACGTTTGGATTAAAATATTCCCAGATAAACCGATTACTGCAAAACCTGCTGAAACTCGTATGGGTAAAGGTAAAGGAAGCCCAGAGTATTGGGTAGCTGTAGTTAAGCCGGGTAGAATCCTTTTTGAATTAGAATATTCTCAAAGAGAAACTGCTATTGAAGCACTTCAATTAGCTGCTCAAAAACTTCCTATCAAAGTAAAAATTGTTGAGAAATAGGTGGTAGACAATGAAATTACAAGAAATGAGAGAAAAAACAGTAGATGAGCTTAATGAAGCGATAGTTGATTTTAAAAAACAATTATTTGATTTAAGAGTTCAAAAGTCATTACACAAACTTGAGAACACTGCTCAAATAGGTCAATTAAAAGTTAAAATCGCTCAAGCGAAAACTGTTATCAAAGAAAAATCAAGTAAATAATTAAAGAGGTTATAGAAAACATGCCTAAGAAAGAAAAACAAGGTGTTGTGGTAAGCAACAAAATGGACAGAACAGCAGTAGTCCTTGTTGCTGAATATGATCAACATCCTAAGTATAAAAAAATTATGGAAACAACTAAAAAATATAAAGCACATGATGCTGAAAATATTTGTCAAGAAGGTGATGTTGTTAAGATTATCGAATCAAAACCGATATCTGGCAGTAAACGTTGGCAAGTTGCTTCAATAGTTACAAAAGCTAAGTAATTAGACTAAGTTTAAGTTAAACTCCAAAGGAAGAAGTAAGATGATACAACAGGAAAGTAGATTACAAGTAGCAGACAATACAGGAGCGAAAGAGCTTTTATGTATTCGTGTACTTGGAAGTTCTAACAAAAAATATGCACACGTTGGTGATGTAATAGTAGCAACTGTTAAAGACGCTACACCAAACATGGCAGTCAAAAAGTCTGATGTTGTTAAAGCCGTCGTTGTCAGAACAAAAGCTGACATTAAAAGAGAAGATGGTTCAGTTATCAGATTCGATGAAAACGCTGCAGTTATTATCAATAAGGATGGCAACCCAAGAGGAACCCGTGTATTCGGACCAGTTGCCCGTGAGTTAAGAGAAAAAAATTATATGAAAATCATCTCTCTTGCTCCAGAGGTAATTTAGGAGAGATACGATGAGAAGAACACAAAAAAAAGTAGAACCACATAATTTACATGTTAAAACCGGTGATAAAGTAGTAGTAGTTGCTGGTAAAGACAAAGGTAAAGTGGGTAACGTAAAAGAAGTTATCACTTCAGTCAATAAAGTTATTGTTGAAGGTGCTAACATGATAACAAAAGCTGTAAAGCCTAATCCAATGGCTGGCGTACAAGGCGGACTTATTAAGATGGAAGCAGCAATGGATTCATCAAAAGTTATGCTATATTGCCCGGCTTGTGAAAAAGCAACCCGCATTAAACATGACATGGCTGGCGATAAAAAAGTTCGTGTTTGTAAAAAATGTGGCGAACAAATTGACGTATAGGTATGGACATCTTATTTTCGTTGTAAAATGAAGATGTATTCTACGAAAAGGAAAGAAAAATGACATTAACTAAAAATTTAAGAAAAAAATATCAAGAAGACGTAAAGAAAGCTCTAAAAGAGCAATTCAAATACGAAAATGATCATCAAGTACCAGCTTTAAACAAACTTGTTATAAACATGGGTGTTGGTGAAGCATCTAAAAACTCAAAATTAGCAGAAACAATTGTTAAACAATTAACAAAAATTTCTGGTCAAAAAGCAGTAGCTACAAAAGCTAAAAAATCTATCGCTTCATATAAATTAAGAGAAGGTATGCCGGTTGGTTGTATGGTTACTCTTAGAGGCGAGAGAATGTATGACTTTTTACAAAAACTAATTTGTGTAGTTCTACCAAGAATTCGTGACTTTAGAGGTATCAGTGCTAAAAGTTTCGACGGTAGAGGTAACTATACATTAGGACTTAAAGAACAATCATTATTCCCTGAAATTTCATATGATGAAATCGATACAGTTTTAGGGATGAATATTTCAATAATTACAACAGCTAACACAGACGAAGAAGCAAGAGCTCTATTAAAAGAGCTTGGAATGCCTTTTAAAAAGTAATAAAGGAGTTAAAACGTGGCAAATAAAGCAATGATCAATAAAGAGGCCAAAAGAGCTGAACTCGCTGCTCAAGGAAAATATCCTAGAGTAAGATTGCATAACAGATGCTCAATTTGTGGAAGACCACACGGTTTTCACAGAGATTTCGGTTTATGCAGAATCCATTTAAGAGAGATGGCTCACAGAGGACTTTTGCCAGGTGTAGTTAAAGCTAGTTGGTAATAAGTTTTAAACTTTGAAATCAATAAACTTTCGCTATACTGCTAGAATATTTTAGTAAGTAGATAGGGATTTTTCCCGAAGAAAAGGAATATAAAATGAATACAGATCCAATAGCAGATATGCTAACAAGAATCAGAAACGCTAATACAGTTTCTCACAAAGAAGTCGAAATGCCATCTTCAAAATTAAAAGTAGAATTGGCTAAATTATTAAAAGAAGAAGGTTACATTAATTCTTACGCAGTTGTAGAAAACGGACCTTTCAAATCATTAAAAGTAGAACTTAAATATGATGAAAAATCTAAACCGGTTATTTCTAACTTAAAAAGAATTTCTAAACCTGGTTTAAGAAATTATTGTAAATCAAAAAAATTACCACAGGTTTTAGGCGGTATGGGTATTGCTATCGTTTCAACTAGCAAAGGTCTATTAACAGACAGAAAAGCTAGAAAAGAAAACGTAGGCGGCGAAATACTTTGCTACATCTGGTAGTAATATATAAGTTAAAATTATCAGCAGAGGATAATTGGTAGAAAACCTCTGAAAATATTGAGAGATATACCACAAAAGGAGATAAATAAATGTCACGTATAGGCAAATTACCTATTATAATCCCAGAAGGCGTTGATGTAAAAATCGATGGTCAAAAAGTAACTGCTAAAGGTCCGTTAGGAACTGAAGAAGTAGTTGTTCGTTCTGAGATATTAATCAAAAAAGAAGATAATAAAGTTATACTTGAAAGAGCTAATGAATCAAGATCAGCTAGAGCTCTTCATGGTTTATCAAGAACGTTAGTAGCAAATACTATTAACGGTGTTAAAACTGGTTTCACTAAAAAACTTGAGATCGTTGGTGTTGGTTACCGTGCTAATATGCAAGGTACTACATTAAACCTACAATTAGGTTATTCTCACCCGGTAAACGTTGAAGCACCTGCAGGAATCACAATTGAAGTTGAAGCGAACACAAAAATTAAAGTTTCTGGTTCAAACAAACAAACAGTTGGCGATGTTGCAGCTGAAATCAGAGGAAAACGTCCACCTGAAGTATACAAAGGCAAAGGTATTAAATACGAAGGTGAATATATCAGAAGAAAAGCTGGTAAAACAGGTAAAAAATAGTAAATAACGCCCATTAAACCCTTACAGCGGTAAGAAGGTTTAGGTGAAAGGATAGAAAAATGATTAAATCAAAAAATAGAAAAGAACAAGCACAAAAAAGACACAGACGTATAAGAGTTAAGTTATCTGGAACTCCTGAGTGCCCAAGATTAGCTGTATACAGAAGTACTAAACATATCTATGCTCAAATCATAGATGATGTTAATAGAGTAACTTTAGTGTCTGCATCATCAATCGATAAAGACTTAAAAGAAAAATTACCTCACGGTGGTAACGTTGAGTCTGCAAAAGTAGTTGGTGAAGCACTTGCTAAAAAAGCAATAGCTAAAAAAATCAATGATGTAGTTTTCGATAGAGGTGGTTTCTTATACCACGGTAGAATAGCTGCTTTAGCTGATGCTGCAAGAGAAGCTGGTTTAAATTTCTAAGAATATAAAAATAAACGATTTTAAAAAATACCCTTACCAAAGGGTATTTTTTTTGATTAGCAAAAAATTAACTTTTTGATTTTTTAATTAAATGAAAAGAGTAAATAATTTGAAAATCAGTATCATAAAGAGTGGTTTGCAACAAACCGATAGGCATTTATCAGGTTATGTTAACAAGCTCAAGGCTATAGTAAAAATCCCTTCAAAAAAACAATCAGTCCTTACGAGAAGAGAAGGCGATATTTTTCTTGCAAGTGTAAGGCAAAAAGCGCTTACTTTACCGCCAAAAGAAGTTGATAATACTGCAATAATGATGAATAAATTCGCATTACGTCAAATTAAAAGAGGTCTTGATATATCTTCTTCAAAAGCATCGCTAGAAGATTTAGAGGCGTTATGCTCTAAGCATATAAGAACATATGTATACCAAAATCCTGAATCTCAAAAAATTTATAGACTAATAGATAAAGGAATAGATGAAAAAGGTCTGGTAAATCTTAGGGTTTTAGATAACCAGGGTGAGTTTATAAAAAATGTTAGTATAAAACCTAAAAAAGTCGTAGTGATTGATAATTTTACTCGAGAAAATTCTCTTTGGCCCCTTGGAGTTTCTCATGGTGAAAAAATACAAGCTTACTTAAGAGCATATAACCCGGCGATAGACATTATTACTTTGGATTCAACAGTTGATATATCTGGTGTGAAAAACAAGTTTCAAAAAGTCTTGGAATTAAAAAACAGCGGTGAAGATATCTCTTATGTTTCATGTTCTCTTGGTGCAATGGAAGAAAAGTCCTTTTCCGAGTGGCCTTATAGTCTTATGCCAGGTCAAATAAAAACGCAATATACAAAGGAGTTGATTGATTACTGCAGCAAATACTCAAAAAACACTGATTATTTTAAACAAATTCGAGATACAGCGTTGTTGATTGATGAACTTTTTGATAAAGGTGTACGTGTTGTTGTAGCATCAGGTAATGACGGCAAGTCGGCGTTTAATTTTTTATCTTCGGCTGCAAAAGCTGAAGGAGTTGGCTCTTTATCTAAGAAGGGGATAATTTCGAATTTCTCTTCATCAAGATTTTATGGTGGAACAACTCATTATGAGTTAGGTGAATATGATGTTACAGCAAGTATTTTTGGTGAAAATATAACAAATACTGACGGGATTGATTTTCCATATAAGGGTGATTTGGTTGATATAATCAAGTCAAAAAAATATAAAGAAATGATCGTTAGCGATAAAGACATAGAAATTATGAAAAAAGACAAATCTGTATATCTTGATAAAATTGAAAACGGTGTTTTTCGCTACGAAGATTACATTCAACTTACAGGGGAAGATAGTGCCGATTTTGGTAATAAGTATTACGTTTATAAAAACCAGCTTTTCAATGAAACAAGTATTCTTGTCAATCCAAAGTGTGACGGTACTTCCTTTTCAACACCTGTTAGAGTTGCAAAATTAGCTTTGAATGATTCTTTAA
>JAEZOG010000045.1 GCA_023414155.1 Cyanobacteria bacterium OH_CFB_184
GAATAAAGCGATGCAAATGAAAGGACTCTCTCTAGAAGAGTCGGCTATGCTTTTAAATGTCAGTGACGATAAAACTTTAGATTCCATCTTTAAAGCAGCTAAAGAATTAAAAGAAAAAATTTACGGAAAAAGAATAGTTCTTTTTGCGCCGTTATATGCAAGTAATATTTGTTCTAATAATTGTGTTTATTGTGCTTTTAGAATTGATAATAAGGCTATTACAAGAAGACACTTATCTCCTGAAGAAGTGGTTGAAGAAGCAAAAGCAATCATGGAGTTGGGACACAAAAGAATAGTTTTGCTAACAGGTGAAGACTACAAACACGCAGGACTTGATTATCTTCAAGAAATAATGGATAGAATCTATAAAGAAAAAGTCTTCAACGGTGAAATTAGACGTATAAATGTAAATATTGCACCATTGAGTGTTGAAGATTTTAAAAGGTTAAAATCATTTGGAATCGGAACATACCAATTATTCCAAGAAACATACCACAGAGAAACCTATACTCAAGTTCATCCGGGCGGTAAAAAAGCTAATTATGATTGGCGTTTAGAAGCAATGGATAGAGCAATGGAAGCAGGTATAAGTGATGTTGGTATCGGTCCATTGTTCGGGCTTGCAGATTATAAGTTTGAAACCCTTGCAACATTGATGCACTCACATCATTTAGATAAAAAATACGGCGTAGGTCCTCATACAATTTCTGTTCCAAGAATAGAACACGCTGAAGGAGTTTCATTCTCTGATAATCCTCCTTCTCAGTTCTCTGATCAAGAATTCAAGAAAATAGTTGCAGTACTAAGACTTTCTGTTCCATATACTGGATTAATCTTGTCTACAAGAGAAACTCCTCAGTTAAGAAGAGAAATTCTTGAACTTGGAATCTCTCAAATGAGCGCAGAATCAAAAACAAATCCTGGTGGATATAAAATTCACAAAAATGCGACAGAGCAGTTTGAAATGGCCGATAGTCGCAGCTTAGAAGAGATTACAAAAGAATTAATGGAAATGGATTATCATCCAAGTTTCTGCACAAGCTGTTATAGAAAAGGCAGAGTCGGAAAAGATTTTATGGATATTGCAAAACCCGGCTTGATTAAGCGTTTCTGTGAACCAAATGCTATAGCGACCTTGGCGGAATACCTTCAAGATTATGCAAGCCCTGAAACTAAAGCAATCGGTTTAGAATATATTAAAAAAGAAATCTCTGAAATTGAAGATGAAAAAATAAAAGAGACAATTCAAAAGGTTGTTTCTAGAGTCATGGAAGGTGAAAGAGACTTATACATGTAGTTAATAAAAAACTAAATATATATGTTTTATAGGGTTCCGCGAAAATATTCGGACTGGTCCAAGATAAAACGCACAGCCAGTCTGTGTACACGGAAGGATAAAAGCCTGGGAGATATTTAAAAATATTGTCTTAGGCTTTTTAGTTATAAAAAGGAGAAATTTATGCAGTGGATTATATTGTTTTTAGCAGGGCTTTTTGAAGTTTTCTGGGCAATCGGCTTAAAGTATTCTGTTGGATTTACAAAATTGGTTCCAAGCGTTTTGACCGTTTTTGGAATGATAATAAGTTTTTATTTGTTGTCATTGGCTTTGAAAAACTTGCCTTTAGGCACTGCATATGCAATTTGGACAGGAATTGGAACAATTGGTACTGTGATTTTAGGAATATACCTTTTTAAAGAACCTATGGATTTAGTCAGGCTCTTATTTATCGGGTTTATTCTTGTAGGAATCATCGGGCTTAAAGTCACAGCCTCACACTAGATTTATTCTTCGAGTTTAACTCTGGATAATCTTACAATTTGCTCGAATTGTTGGTGCTTTTGGGACAATTCGTCAAAAGTTCCGATATCAACTAATTGACCTTCATCTAAATAAATTATTCTATCACAGTTTTTAAGCGTGCTTAATCTGTGAGCAATTGCTATAATTGTTTTTTCGCCTTTTAGGTTGTTTAAAATTTCAGTTAAGTCGCTTTCAATTTTTACATCAAGAGAAGAAGTCGCTTCATCAAGGATAATTATTTTTGGATCTCTATATAAAGCTCTTGCAATACCGATTCTTTGTTTTTGTCCTTGTGAAAGACCTGTTCCGTCTTGGTTTATAATTGTTTCTATTCCTTGAGGCATTGCCAACAATTGATCATATAGTTGAGCTTGTTTTAAAGAAGAAATAATTTTTTCCTCTTCAATTTCTTTTTCATCAATTCCCCAAGCGATGTTTTTGACAATAGATCCACCAATTGTGTTTATGTTTTGAGATACGTAGCCGACTATATTTTGGAAGGTTTTGATATTCTTTGGAGTTAGCTGCGTTCCATCGACATAAATTTCGCCTTTAGAAATTAATAATCCCATAATTACATCTACCAGAGTTGTTTTGCCTGCTCCTGATAGCCCAATAACCCCGATAAATTCACCTTTTTTAATGTCTAAACTGATATTTTGAAGGACATCAATTTTTTTGTCATAAGAATAAGTTACGTTTCTAAGAGAGATAGCGGTTTCAAACGGCATTTTCTCTTTTGTTGAAGGAACCATATATTCTTCATATTTTTGATATTTGTCGCACGTATTAAAAAGTGTGTAAACATATTCTTTGAAAATATTTATATAATTTATGCACACCTGGCTTTTATAGATTAGAGGCGCCATTCTGTATAAAGAAATTGCGACTACACCATACGCAGCCATTATGTGAGAAGGGTTTCCGTTGTACTGGATAAATATCCCCACAAGGATAATCACCATAGTTAATACAAAGTTTATTTCTATTAAAAACTGAGGAACGATTGGTATAAGGTTTATTTTTTCTGATAAAGGTATTAACTTTGCAGCGATTTTTTTGTAGACATTATAGAAAAAGTCTTCGCATCCATTGATTTTAATATCTTTTATACAGCTTAAGCT
>JAEZOG010000213.1 GCA_023414155.1 Cyanobacteria bacterium OH_CFB_184
GTATGGTTCTGTATCAACAAAATCCAAAGGATCAGCAGGTTTAATACTTTTGAACATTTCTTCAAAAGAATCTTCATCAAAAAGCTGATTTATTCTTGTTCTTGCATTTATTCTGAAATGATAGCCGCACTCGCTGCATACCATTAAATTGCTTTCAACTTCTTTTCTCAATAGTTGGGCACTGCAGTTATAACATTTTACCCATAGCTTACCGACTGTATCATCGATTTGAGCTTCTTGAGGTCTGTGTGCGATCTGAAGTTCTTTTCTTTTTTCAAACCAATCTTTTATTGTCATTAAATTATCCCCATCTAATTTTTACTAATTATACTATAAAAAATCAAAAGCCTTACATTTTTTCGGGAGCACTTACTCCGATAAGGCTAAGAGCTGATTTTAATACAATTGATACAGAGTTTACAATTGCCAGCCTAGATATCATTAATGATTTATCGTCAACCAATACTTTTGAGAAAGTATAGAACTGGTGGAAACAAGCAGCTAGCTCCTGTAAGTACTTTGTAATTAAGTATGGTGTTCTGTTTTGAGCTGTTGATACAACAGTTGATTTAAATTCTTCTATTTTTAATATAAGTTTTCTTGTGACTTCGCAAGATTTTTCATCACCTTCAGTCCATAATTTGTTCAACGTTTCTGTTGAAAGATTTGCTATTAATTTATTTAATTCTTCTGGACTGATTATTGGTTCAAGAATTTTGTTATTAGCTGTATCCATTCGTTCAGAAACTGCATTTCTCATAATTGAACATGCTCTTGCATGCGCGTATTGAACATAGAAAACAGGGTTTTCATCTGTGTTAGATTTTGCAAGTTCGATATCAAAATCAAGCGTTGTATCAATACTTCTCATAATCATCCAATATCTTGTAGCATCAACTCCTACATCATTGATCAGATCATCAAGGGTAATCATTTTAGAGCGTTTTCCCATTCTTACCTGCTCACCTTTAATAACAAGGTTTACAAGCTGCCCAAGAAGTACCTCTAAAGAATCAGGATTATACCCAAGAGCCTCGATTGCAGCTCTCATTCTTGCCACATAACCATGGTGATCCGCGCCCCAGATATTAATAATTTTGTCGAAACCTCTTTTTAATTTGTCATAGTGATAAGCAATATCTGCAGTCAAATAGGTATAAGATCCGTCTGATTTTTTTATTACTCTATCTTGATCATCGCCGAACTGGCTTGATTTAAACCAAATTGCGCCATCTTGTTCGTAAAGCATACCAAGTTCATCAAGTTTGTTTATACATTTTTCTACTTCACCGCTTTGATGAAGATCTAACTCGCTATAGAACAAATCAAAATGTGTGTGGAAATTTTCAAGCAAGCTTTTTTGCATACCAAGCATTTTAAGCCTTGTATACTGAGAAAACACCTTTAAATCGTTCTCTGGCAAATCTGTTGCCCCTGACTGCTTTATTTTACTGCATAATTCTTGATTATCTTTGACAAATTCTTTAGCTACAGGGATCAAATAGTCGCCTGAATAAAAAGATTTAGCTAATGTTTCATCCTCTGGAAAATCAGCGCTTATCCCTAATTCTTGTAAAACTCTTATATGAAGTGATCTTCCAAGATTATTAATCTGATTTCCTGCATCATTTATGTAAAACTCTTGAAAAACATCATATCCTGCATACTTTAATACATTAGCTAAAGCACTTCCCATTGCAGCCCATCTACCATGCCCGATATGAAACGGACCGGTCGGATTTGCACTGACGTATTCAAGAATAATTTTTTGATTGTTTCCTATGTCTGTTTTTGCAAAATCATTTTTTAGAGAGATAACATCTTGAATTACTTTATTTAAGAAGTTTTCACCTAATTTAAAATTTATAAATCCAGCTACTACATTAACTTCAAAGCCTTCTTTTTCTATAGATTCAGAAATGGCTGCAGCTATTTGAGGAGGCGCCATCTTTGCGAACCTGGACAATGAAGATACATTCACCGCAAAATCACCGAATTGAGTATTTTTAGGTATTTCTATGGCAAAAGTGCATTGATCTTCAGGCTTCATTTGCCCTAACTTGCCTGCCTCAACTGATTTTTTAACTGCTTCTTGAACTATATTTAAAAGGAAATCTTTTAACATTATATGAGTGCCTCAACTATCTTATTTTTATACTTACCTATAATAACAAAAAAATAAGCACAAAAAAAAAGATGCCGAAGCACCTTTTATAAGAACAAAGAAGAGCCGAGGCTCTGAATACAGAATTTTTAATTTCTACCCGAACCTGAAAGAAACATTTGTTTCAAAAATTCGCAGTAATTGTCTAAGTTTTCTTTAACGCTATCAATATCGTTTACAAGATCCCTAATTTCAAGAACGATTTTATCTTCGCTTAAATTTTGATTATACACGTCTAGCTCCTTACAAATATCCCTTACATTTTATTTGTCGAATTTTGAAATTTAAACTTTAGGATTTTAAGGGCAATCGTAACACTCTGTTACAAGTGATTTTGCAAAATATGGTTTTAACTCAATCCTGAAAAGGATTAAAAGAATTTTTAGACTAATTTATAACGCGTCTGATTTTTTGATTAAAAAGAAAACTTTCAATGTGCGATTAATTTTTTCACCGTCACTAAGTTACGTTTTGTAACATTAGGTCCAAAACCTTAAAGAATAACACTTAGTTGTTCGATAACTATAATAACTAAGGAGTATTTATTAATATGGGAATGTCAGCATCACAAGCTAGATATTTGAGCCTAACTGCAAGAAGGAATAACAATGAGCATCAAGCACAACAGATAGCTCAGCAAAGAACCCTGCTTGCAGATCAAATGAGCTTTGTGGCGACAGAATACACAGAAAAAATGAATAACAGACAATTGTTATTCACTCGAGTTGATGCAACAACGAACGTTGCAAGTTCTCAAAAACTATCTTACGAAATTATTACTAATACAAATCCATTCTCCGGATTATGCATGAGAGTAATAGATTCTGATGGCAAAGTTGTAGTTCCGGGCGGCGGTTCTGACGCTGCTGCTAGAAAACAAGAAGCACTAAATACATACAATAAAGCTATCGCAAATAAATGTTTCACAGGAACTGTAAATAACTCTGACGGCACAACTTCAGAATTAACATACAGCGGTCAAAACTTCTTAAGCTCCTATCTTTCAGGAGTTGGTAATGACACAACCAGAAACCCGATTATTGATAAAGATGGCAATATTGTAGACTTTGATACCTTTAGAGCACAAGCTCAACGCTTAGATGCAGCAAGTTTTTATGACTATTGGACAGAAAACAGATTTTCATTCCAAAATACAAATATGCTGAATCAAGAAAGAGCATATACAGAAGATGATGCGAGCGCACTTGCAACTTATCAAAAAGCACTTCAAGAAATCGAAGCTCAAGGCGATGTAAAATACACCTCTGATCTAAACTGTTTAAACCCTGATTACCTTGAAAAGAAATTAAGATCAGGCGAATGGGTTCTTCAAAAAGTAGATCAAAGCAGCAGCAGCGAAACAGGTTGGAAAACTGTAACATTAACTTCTGACGGAAGAATCGCAGATTCGTTAGACAAAAATGATGACGCATCAGCAGAAGCAACATACACAGAGCAGACAACCAGAC
>JAEZOG010000235.1 GCA_023414155.1 Cyanobacteria bacterium OH_CFB_184
AAATAAAATTCATTAAATACATTTTTAACAAAAGCAAATACTGAAATTCAAAACAAAGACAGCGAAATCGCTAAGTGCGATACTTCAATGCACTCATTAAACAGCTCAATTGCCGCTTTAGAAGGCGAATTAAGTACACTAAACACATCAACTAACGATGAAGAAATAAACAAACAAAACTCATCAAGAAAAAGCGAAATTAGTTCTCAATTAGCAGAAAAGAAAGAAGAAAAAACTAAGTTAGAAAATCAAAAACAAGAACTTATAATTGAAAAACAAAACCTTGAAGTTAATAAATAAGGAATAGAAAATAGCTTAAATATTATTACAACTAGAATTCAAGCAACTGATCCTGAGCTAAAAACTCAAATGGATGCTATTAAACAAGGAATAGAAACTTTAAAAACAAACAAAACAGCAGACGTTGCAAAAATTGATGCTGAAATTCAAACAAAAAGAGCAGAGGCTGTTGATTACCAAAAACAAATCGGTGAACAAATCGGAAAAGCATCTGAAGGTCTTGGTTCAGACACAATTCAAAATGCTATTAAATATTTAGGAATGAATGAAGCAGATGGCTCTTATAAAAAATTCACAAATGGACGTGTTGAAGCTTGGTGCGCAGACTTCGTTTCATATGTAGTAAAAGAAACATACGAACAAAATGGAAAAAAACTTCCTGAAGGTTTCGGTTCTGCATCTGTAGCAAGATTACAAAGCTGGGCAAAAGAAAACGGATGTTATACACAAACTTCTGATAAAGATACAAGCTCAAGAGGCAACTTCATAGCGAACAACATTAAAACAGGTGATATCATTATATTCCAGGATAATGGAGCTTCTCATACAGGATTAGTTGAAAGCATAGATCCTGATGGTACTATCCACACTATCGAAGGTAACACTTCAAATCAAGTAGCAAGAAGAACATACGACCCTAATAAAAATACAATTTCAGGATTCATTCAGTTAGACAAATATGAAGAAGGCTAATTAAAATCATTAATAAAAAGAACCGCAAAGATGCGGTTCTTTTTTATTTGCTTGCCAAAAAAATACTAAAGAATTATCATTATATAAGAGGGGTAAGAGAATAACTGTTGAAAACATGCTTTTAGAAAAAATTAAAAACCTATTTAAAAAAGAAAAACAGCCTAAAAAATACTTGAGCTGTGAGTACATTCAGCACGGTTTTAATGTCGATTATTCAGATATAAAAATGTGCTGTTTCAACTGCCATGAAGGTGGCGGAAGACAAATATTAATCGATAACTATAATGGTGAAAAAATCGATTGGAAAAAGTTTTTTAAAGAAAAACGCCAAATGAGAGAGCAAAACAAAGCAGGTATTACTCTTGAACGTTGCAAAGGTTGCATATTCTTAAAGGAAAGAGAATGGGATGATGAAGACTATATAGATTTTATGGTTTTCAATCACTGGACAAAATGCAACTGCAAATGTATGTATTGTTTCACTGAAGGCGGTTGGGATCACTTCAACGCCAGAGAAAATTACAATATGTTCCCCGTAATAAAAGAATTGGCTGAACAAGGCTACTTAAGACCAGGTGGAGAAGTAGGATTTGGCGGCGGAGAACCAGCTGTACTTGAAGAATTCGAACCTATGGTTCAATTGCTTCTTGACTATGGAATGGACAATATAAGAGTTCATTCATCAGGAATCAAATTTTCTCCTGCAATTGCAAGAGGCATAAGCGAAGGAAAGTTGAATGTAGTTATTTCTGTTGATTCAGGAACAGAAGAAACCTATAAAAAGATAAAAAGAGTTCCTTGCTTTGACAAGGTTTGGGAAAACATAAGATATTATGCAAAATCTCAAACAGAAAACAAAG
This sequence comes from Cyanobacteria bacterium OH_CFB_184, assembly GCA_023414155.1. Taxonomy (GTDB): domain Bacteria; phylum Cyanobacteriota; class Vampirovibrionia; order Gastranaerophilales; family Gastranaerophilaceae; genus JAEZOG01. The sequence goes on from JAEZOG010000235.1 coordinate 1,854, forward strand.
GTTTAGCAAGAACAAAATACATAATAATACCTGGAGTAAACGACACAATCGAAGAACTCGAAAAATGGTTCCAACTTACAGTTGAAGCTGGTATAAGATGGATTGTATTAGATGTTGAAGGCGGATGGTACGAACACCATAAAGATAATATCCCTCAATATCTTTATGACTTATTAGAATATGGAATACAAAGAGCAAAAGAATTAAATATGATTAATTGTGAACTATATGACAGAGCTTCACATATGAAAAGGCACAAAAAGGAAGTGGTAAGTTGAAATACAAAAGTTGCATATGGTTAAATCAAGGAATTAATTTCGATATAAACTCTTATAAAATTTGCTGTCTTTATAGCGGAACTGGTGGCGGAAACACAATAGTTAAAAGCGATTATAAAGGTGAACCGATTGACTGGAAAGACTTTTTTGCCAAAAAAAGAGAAATAAAAGAAATGCACAAACATGGTAAAACTTACCCAAAGTGTGAAGGTTGCGTATTTTTAGAAGACAAAGAGTGGGACGATCAAGAAGATTATATCAACTTTATAAATCTGGATTACTGGACAAAATGCAACTGTAACTGTTCATACTGCCACACTTCAGTTGATAAAGAAAGCTACAACTCAAGAGTAACTTATAACTTCTTACCTATTCTAAAAGATATGCTGCAAAAGCAAATCCTAAGACCTAATGGACATGTGAGCTTTGGAGGTGGGGAAGTCACTCTTTTAGAAGAGTTTGAAGAAGTACTAAACATATTCTTAGATTTTGGAATCGGGTTTATCAGGATACACTCTGCTTGTATGGATTACAGCCCTGCTATTGAATACGGATTAAGAAAAGGCACCTTAGACTTAATAGTATCAGTTGATGCAGGTTCAAAAGAACTTCACAAAAAGATTAAACAAGTTGATACTTACGATCAAGTTTGGGAAAATCTTAAGAGATATGCAAGTCACCAAGCACATTCTACTCTTGTTAAAGCCAAATATATAGTAATCCCTGGCGTTAACGATTCAGAAAAAGAAATAGATTTGTGGCTTCAAAAATGCAAGGAATCCGGTATCGGTTCAGTAATTCAAGAAATTGAATCACAATGGTTCTATTCAACAAGACCAAATATCCCCAAATATGTCTACAAACTTTTTGACTATACAAGAGAAAAAGCTATAGAAATGGGCTTAGAATATGGATTATACGAAAGAGCCGCTCACCTTATGAACGAAAGAAACGCTTAGTAAAAATTATTTTATAGAAACGATAGAGGAAATAAAGTGGAATATACAAGTTGTAATTGGATACATCATGGACTAAATTTTGAACCTGCACATATTGAGATGTGTTGTTTAAGATGCCATGTGGGTAATGGAAGCTTGATAATCCAAACAGGTTTTAATGGTCAAAAAATCGACTGGGATAATTTCTTTGAATTAAAACAAAAATTTATTGAGGAAAACAAAAAAGGAAATATCGATCCTCGATGTGAGGGCTGTTTTAACCTCCAAAACAAAG
>JAEZOG010000008.1 GCA_023414155.1 Cyanobacteria bacterium OH_CFB_184
GCACTAGGCATAGAAACTCTTACAACTGAAGAGAGAAAATCAATGCCAATTTGGATGGCATCTTTTCTTGCATTCAAATTAGATTTACTAGGCGGAGAATATATTACATCCAGCCACGGTATAAGCGTTAAAAATGCTACAAAAGACTTAAACTCACAAGGAAGCCAATATCTGCCTGAAGAATCTGCGGAATTTGTTAATAAAATTATAGAAATTTTTGAAAAAGTAGAAACTCAAGGATCTTACCACATAGAATTTTCAGAAAACAACCATCCTTTAATCAACGAAAAATATTTAGCATCAATAAATAATGGAGTAGATTTATACGTAGAATATCTAAAAGAAGGTGTTGGTAATAAAACGTATACTACTTTAATTCAAGAATCAAGGAACAAACTCATAATTGAAAATGTTGGCGGTTCCGCTCACAGGACTTTGAGTAAAATTCTTGAGAAACTTGAAATAAGCGAAAAATTTGAATGGTTTAACACAGAAGAAAATCCATTTTTCCATGGAATAGGAAAAACTGATGTGGATCCTAAAACAGGAGAAAAAGGATTTTACGACTACTCTGTTGATGTAACGGTCTTAGCCAAAAATAAAGAAGGAAAATCATTCTTCCCAGTAATTGAATCATTAGGCTATGATAAAAAGCTAAAAGACTATCCTACTTCGACTATCATTCTAATCACAGACCCTGACCATGACAGAATGACTTTAACTCAAATCGAAGATAAAAAGAATATTCCAACGCTTGATAAAGCAGGAATTGATTACGTAGAACTGGATGAAAACAGAGTTTTAAGCGTCTTAACTGCAAATCAGGCATTCTTGCTATTGATGGCATTTAGCACCGAACAACTTAAAAAAACGGGCAAATGGAATGACTACTCAAGATTTATAATCAAAACAACAGCCTCATCAAAAGCATGGGACGAGTGGGCAAAAGCAAACGGCATTAAAGTAGTAAACGTGCCTGTGGGCTTCAAAGAAATAGCAAACATGCTTAAAAAAGTAGAAAAACAAATAGCAGAATTTCCAAACAAAGAAGTTATTGTTACTGACGTTTTTGGTGAAGAGATAAACTTAGGGATCAATCCAAGAGCTATTTTTGCAGGCGAAGAATCAGGCGGAATGATTGTAGGATCAGAACAACTGATTGAATCAAAAGGCGGAAGAATTGCAATTGCGATGAGAGAAAAAAGTGCAGCTGAAGCCATCCTTATTGCATCAGCCCTTGCTTCAACCCTTGAAAAAGAAAACAAAACCTTATCAGAAGCACTTATAGATGTTTTTGAACAAAATGATATAATTGGCAGATACGACGTAAGAGAAGATATCTCATATTATAATGAATCTGAACCAAATATTGAAAAACTAACCCAAAATAAAATCGAAGGCGAGGCTAAAAGGACAAAAAATGACCTGTTCTATTTAACGCTTGCTCTTGCAAAAAACAAACAAAAAATAACAATTGAACATATTAGACATATTCTTTCTGATACATTTGGTGATCTTTGTTTTGAAAGCCTGATTGATATAAAATTTGTCGGCGATGGAACTTACCTTGAGTTTATCGACAAATTCATAGAAATAAGACCGTCAGGAACAGACGCCAAAACAAAAGCGTATGGCTCTGGCAAAGACAAAAACGACATAATAAAATATGCTCAAAGATTAGGACTTTATGATGGAGAACTTACTGAGAAATATATTGCATTAATAGAAAAAGATTATTACAATAGTGCAAAAGATATATCAATGGAACTATATCAAGAATTCACAATCAAAGATGCAAACAGTGAAATATTCGTAATCCCTGATTACACGAAAACGCTCAATATATAGTAGAGAATAAGTAAAAGAGGAGAACAAAATGGCAACAGAACCAAAAATGCTGGCAACTATTCCAAGAAGTGCTACAGAACAATTACAAATTGCAATAAATTCATACAAAGGTAAAAGCTACCTTGATTTAAGAATATTCTACACAACAGATGATGGAATCAATTGGAACCCAACAAAAAAAGGTGTTACTGTTGCTCCAGAAAATCTTGAATTATTAAAAGAAGCAATTGAAGAAGCAATGCAAGAATTAATGACTCCTGCAGATGAAGAATAATGGAAGAAACTAATCAAAATAAGATTAATATAACTGAAGATTCGGGCATATTTTATAAATATGCCCTAACTCTTGTGGACATCCCGGGGCTGGGAACAAAAACATTCAGCTATCTCATTCCTGAGGACCTAAAAAAAGACATTAAAATTGGTATTCCTGTCTTAGTTCCTTTTGGCGCAAAGGGTCTAATAAACGCATTTGTAGTTGGTTTTTCTAATTATCTGGATGAAAGTATTAAAGCAAAAAGCATAGCTGAAATATTAGATAAGAAAGAAATTTTTAATCTTGAATACCTAAAACTGCTCGAATGGATATCTAATTATTACTGCTGCGACATAAATTCAGTCTTGCAAGCAGCAATACCTATGAAGTTTTTAAAACAGTCAAAACGTATCATAAAACGAACCGCTAAAGAAATCGAAACATCACTTTCAAATCTTGAGCTTAAAATATTAGAAATACTAGATGAAAATAAAGAATACACCGTTCCTTATGTTCAAAAAAAATCTAAGCTTTCTTATTCACAATTTAGAAAAGCAATAGCAAACTTGCAAAAACAAGACCTTGTAGAGATAGAAAACATCCTCGATGAAAATTCTCAAAAAACTCAATTTGAAAAACTAATTAAATTTAAAACTAAATTAAATGCAAATAAAAGACAACTTGCAATTTTAGAAGAACTTGAAAAAGTTTCTGAAGCAAATCTAATCGAATTCGAAAAACAAGTTAAAACAACAAGAACAACAATTAAAAAGTTAGAGCAAGCGGGATTTTTAGAAATCATCGAAGAAGAAAAATACAGAAATCCACTAAATATTTTAAAAATCAGCAAACAAGACTCTTTTCCAAATTTGAGCGAAGAGCAAGAAAATGCATACAAAATAATTGAACAAAAAATAAACGCTAAACAAACAGAACCAATTCTAATCCACGGCATAACAGCATCTGGAAAAACTGAAGTATATTTTAAAGCAATACAAAAAGTTTTAAATGAAGGAAAAAATGTATTGTTTTTGGCTCCTGAAATAGCCCTTGCATCTCAACTTACAAAAAGACTGGCAAAAAGGTTTGGTACTGAAGATGTTGCGATTTGGCACAGCAGCATATCTGAAGGTGAAAGATATGATGTTTGGCAACGCTTAAGAAACAATGAAATAAAAATCCTTGCAGGAGCAAGATCAGCTGTTTTTGCCCCATTAAGCAATATAGGTCTTATTATAATTGATGAGGAACACGAAAGCACATACAAACAGTCAACTCCTTCACCAAGATACAATGCAAAAACAATAGCCGAAAAGCTCTCAAAGATGTACAACGCCAGTTTAATACTAGGAAGCGCAACGCCTGATATTCCAACATACTATAGAGCCGTCAATTCAAATAATCTGATTGAATTAAAAAATAGATACAACAACGTTCCGCTTGCAAGAGTTAGTATTGTTGATATGAGAGAAGAATTTTTTAAAGACAATAAAAGCATTTTTTCCAGATCATTAATAAGAGAAATTGAAGAAAATTTAAAAAACAAAAAACAAACAATGCTGCTTATGAACAGAAGAGGATTTTCAACACAATCTCAATGTAATCAATGCGGAGAAGTCATAAAATGTCCTCACTGTGCAATCCCAATGGTTTGGCACTCTTCAGACAATGAATTAAAGTGTCACTGGTGTAACTATCAAATACCGATGCCAAAAACTTGCAATATGTGCGGTTTCGACGGAATAAAAAGTTTTGGAATTGGCACACAAAGAATTGAAGCTATTACAAAAAAACTGTTTCCTTCTGCAAAAATCGCCAGGATGGATTCAGATATATTAACATCAAAAACTGCTCACTTAGATGTTTTAGAAGCTTTTTCAAATGGAGAAATCGATATTTTGATCGGAACCCAAATGATTGCAAAAGGTCTGGATAATGAAAACGTAACTCTTGTAGGTGTAATTAACGCTGACTCCAGCTTTAACTTACCTGATTACAGAGGGGCAGAAAGAGGATTCCAACTACTGACTCAAGTTGCAGGAAGAGCAGGAAGAGGAAAAGAAAACGGGAAAGTATATTTTCAAACCGCGAATCCTGATTTTTACGCAATAGAAAATGCCAGAGAGCAAAACTATTCAAAATTTTACGAAGAAGAAATCCTTGCACGAGAAATGTTTGATTACCCGCCTTTTAGCCAAGTAATTAAAATAATAATTTCTTCAAATAATAATTTTAGAGCAGAAAAGTCAGCCCAAGAAATTGCATTAAGATTAAATTCAATTATTGAAAAAAACTCTATTTCAGAAAGACTTATATTAAAAGGTCCTTCACCTTGCATTCTTGAAAAAATAAATAATGATTATAGATTCCAAATTTTAATAAAAAACAAAATGGACAAAAAAGGTCACTTCTTCATAAGTTCCTTCTTGCAAAAAATAACCATGCCAGAAGACATAAAACTTACAATCGACATTGATCCATTAGATATTTTATAGCATAGAGCCAACGCCATCGAGCAACATATTAGGAACGATAATTTTGCAATAACTTGTGGTATTTGTAGGTGCACAAATTGAGTTAACTGCGTAAGTTTTTTGGAAAGAATAAAGGTTATCTGTATTATACTGAACGCCTAAAGTTGAAGCTGCACCTTTTGGCGGGAATGAATTAGAAATAGAAAGAGCTTCTCTAACAGAGACTCTTTTGGCTATGATATTTTTTGTTGTATCAGGATCACAACCTGTTTCGCTAGAACATTGCTGAACATCAGCTGATATATAATCTTGTCTGTCAGCCATAGGAGACATAGGCAAGACTATACCGTTTTCCAAAACAGCAAACGCCACTACATCTGGGGTTTCTTTTGATGTGTATGACTTTGAGTCTAAAATATTTGGTTTAGCAGTTCCATTTAAATCAACTGCAACCATTGTTGCAGGGACATCGAAGTAGTTTTCTGGACCAACAGGGTAAAAAGTATTTCCGACATACAATCTTTGTCCATTCATAAGTGTAAAAGGAGGATTGTTAAGGTTTGGTGAAGTAGCAGAAAAAGTTCTAGAAGGGCTAAAAGCATATGTATACGTGCAAGTAGTTGCGCCATTCATTACATTGAAGCTATCAAGCAGGCCAGTGCATAAGGTTGCAGCTGACAATTTACCATCAGGGCTCTTTGCAATCATCTCACCCACAGCGTGTTTCAAATTAGAAAAAGCAGAATAGTATAGATGCCTATAATTATGCTGAGTATACAATAATGTCTGTGTGCCATAAACAACTAGAAAGGCTGCTAGAATAGTTATTAAAAGAATTTCAGCCAACGTATAGGCTTTTTTATGTTTTTTCATTATTTACATCACTTTTTTTAAAATACATTAACAACAATTATATCTTTACATTTAATATTGGTTTAATCAAGTTAACCCTGCAAAAATTAGGTGTAAGAGATGAGTCACACGAAGCATCTACACCTATTGCGGTAGTAAAAGGTGCATTATTTAAGCAATAATTAGTATAAGACGATTTGTATCCTGACAGACAAAATCCTTCTCTGTATGTTAAAAATTTACTTCCTAACGAGTTTTTCAAATAATAATTTGTAAATTTGCCTGTTTCTCCCTCGTATACTTTTGCATTTACCATTAGATATTCAGTATCTTCGGCAGCTATACCCACTGGGAAAATTTCTCCTGTGTCGTACACGATGTATGAAAGAATATCCTGATCTATTTTATTTGGTTTTCCTTTACCATTCAAATCAATGGTAACAACTCTATATCCGATAGTCCCATCTAGTTGTCTTGTTGAAATATAATATCTTTGACCGTTAGAGACAGTGAATGTCGGATTTTCAATAACTGAAGATGTAAAATTGAAATACGGGCTTATTTTCGTAGCTGAATAGAAATTAGTGCAGCCACCACCTGAACCAAGTGTATTAACATTAGAAACTAATTTAGTACAAAAATCCGCATCTGTTTCAGGCAACAAACTCGTTTCTGAAGTAGCTACGACTTCGCCGATCATTTTTCTGGTCGTGACAAAGTTGTAATAGTATAAAGACTTATATTTAGGAGCAAAAGGATTAGTAGTTGAAATTAAAATACCAATAACTATTGATATAATTGCAAGCATTAATAGCAATTCTGCCAATGTAAATCCAACTCTTTTTTGCTTCATTATTGAGTCACCTTTTCTAGAT
>JAEZOG010000059.1 GCA_023414155.1 Cyanobacteria bacterium OH_CFB_184
CAACAGAAGAGTGAGCCGAATTATTCCCGTGCTTTTTTAAAAAGTACAAATCATCGGTATACTCTTGCATTCTGACATTTCCAAACGACTTGTCTTTTACTCGATTTATCATCGAATCAAAAGTCTCATTTGGAATTGCTCTATCTTGAAGCAAATCCTTACAAAGGTTTTCTGCAAAACGTCTTGTCTGAATCACTGATTGTTCGAAATACTCATCTCTGAAAAGTTTTTCAGCTTCGAATATAATATTAAATAAGTTTTCGTTATTTTTCTTTAGGAATTCAAAATTGCTCATAAAAATAACTATAACAAAGAAATATTAAAAAAAATCAAACATTCAAGCTAATTTAAATATTTGGAATACCAGATATTGAATGTCTATATGCTTGTTCGCTGCTGATTCCGGGTCTGCTTATTTCAGCCATATAAGCTTTTTCACGACTAATACCAGGAGTTCTCATTTCATCCATAAAGGTTTTTTCACGCCCGCTTCCCGGACGACGAATATCTTGTTCGTAACTTTGTGGAACATACATATATTAATGACTTTTATCACTGACGTTATTTACAGGGCGAGGTTTACCTTCTATTATATTTAATTTTGAACCGACATTTAGATTGTTTGAGGTCGGATTAAGAACACTTTTGACTTCATTTGACTGAATTTTCTTTATAAATGCGCTTTGAATATCTTCTTTAGTTTCACCATTTATTTTTGCAAAGAATTTAAAAATCTCATCTCTTTGCTCTTGAGAAGCTTCAGATATTGTAGTAATAAATTTATTTGCGATATCAATATCCTTATCTGATGTTAAACCATCAATAATTTTATTGATATTTAAAGTCGCTTTAGAGTTTGTTATCAATGTTTTTATAAGACTCATACTAAACACCTTTATTTTGCTTCTACATATTTAAGATAAAGCAAAAAATAAATTGATATAAAATAGGAAAAAATTCACATTTAGTAATATGAATAAGCTCATTTTTGAAAAAAACAGATTTTAAATCATATTTTTATTACAATTGTATTAAATAGTCAGGAGAAAAAATGGAAACTAAAGACTGCAACGGAACAATACTTGAAAACGGAGATTCCGTTATTTTAAGCAAAGACCTAAATGTAAAAGGCTCTTCAATAAAACTAAAAAGAGGAACCGTGGTTAAAAAAATCAGACTAACTTCAAACCCTGAAGAAATAGACTGCAAAATAAACGGAAGCCAGATTGTACTTAAAACCTGCTTTGTAAAAAAGGCATAAACAAATAAGTATTTAATTACAGTAGCAAATAATATTTTTTCACTTTTTTATAGAATAAAAAGGAAAAGATGAACGATTTAGTTGTAATTAATCATTATAATAAATTTATTCAAAAAGCAGTCCAAACAAAACCAAACTTTGAACCGCCTTTTGTTTCAAGGAGAAGTAAACTATTCACAATAATCGGTGACAATGTTGATGTTGGTCAAGGATGCATTTTTGTTGGAAATAACAAACAGATTTTGTCCTCATATGGTTTTGAAACATGTGCGCCTTTTATAATGCTTTCAAAAGACAGAAGTAAAAATATACTTGGACACATAGACAGCCAAACTGATCCAAGAGAAATTGTTCAAGCTATAAAAAATAATTTTGCTCCTAAAGAAATAGAAAATGCCTCTTTTATATATATGAAAGGCGCTGCCAGCTATGAAAGAAATAAGAATTTGTGCTACCTTGCAACTAATACAATAGAAAAAGCATTAAATATGCTTGATGTCAGAGGTAAAAGGATTGATGCACTTACAACTGGATTTGAAGATGTAATAGTAAATGCTAAAGGTCTGTTTATAAAAGAGGGACAAAAACTAATCAAGTTAGCATAATGTAAAAATAGCTCTGTCAGCTAAATATACAGAATTGATTTATGCTAAAATCAGGATAAGTATTTGTAGGAGTCGTTATGAACAGAGATATGCTAAAAAAAATCGGTATTATTATTTTATCAATATTTGCAGTTATTTATTTGTCATTTTTACTATTACCATTCATCTTAAACCCAATTTTAAACAGCAAAAAAGACAGTATTACTGATGAAATAAAAAAATCTTCAGGCATTGAAATAAAGCTTAAAAATATGCAGGTTGTAACAACTCCAAAGCTTACAGCAGGTTTAAAAATCCAAAAAATCGAAGGGTTTTTGCCAAACAAAGACAAGTTTATAGAATCCGATAATTTTCAGATTAAACTTTCAATCTTACCAATACTTGTAAGAAACATAGAAATTGATATTGTAAGTGCAGACAATTTGAATCTGGATTTAAAAGTTCAAAAAGACGGTAAGTTCTTGATCGAAAAATATCTTGAAGAAAACGCAAAACCTCAAGAACCTGCAGAAACAACAAGACCATTTATTAAATTATCAAATCATCTTCCAAATATAATAATAAACAAACACAATATAAATTTCATAGACAGCCAAACAAATAAAAAATACTCACTGCAAGGGCAAGACACAAGTATAACTAATTTTATTTTAGATAAAAAAATAAAGATAAATTCTCAAGGGCAATTGATTTTAGATGGCAGAAAACAATTCTCTTACAACGTAAAAGTGTTTAACAAAATCATGCCTGACGTTCAATTGAATGACTTGGTTTTTAACCCACAGCCTACAGAAGAAAAAAAAGAAGAATTTGCTTTCAACATAATTGAAATATTCAACACAATTTATAAAAACCAATTAAATGCAGATTTAAAAAGTGATATAAAAATACACGGAACTGCAGACGATGCAAAATTAAACGGGTTTTTAAACATCGATAATTTATATATAGCAGTAGACAATCAAAAACTTCCACTAAGCAATATCGATATCATCTTTAAAAATAACAAAATAAACATTGATTCAAACCTATACAGCGCAGCTAACGAATTGACAAAAATCATAGGTGACATCAAAACAGGCAAAAAACCTGCTATTGATATGAATGTTAAATCTAACGCAAAATTATCAAATCTTTGCAGACTCATAGACTCTGTTGCCTCATCATTCGGGATTAATGACTTAGAGACTCTTTCAGCAACAGGAGTTATTAATGCTGACTTTAATATCAAATCAAATATGAAGAAAATAGAATCATCAGGATATTTAAAAATCCCAAGTGGAAGCTTAAAATACGGATTATATAATATTTCACTAGATAACATAAATGCGGATGTTAGCCTTGACAACAATATGGTCAACATAAAAGACGCAGGTTTCAACATTCAAGGTCAGCCAATTACTATCCACGGAACGATAAAACAAGATGCAACAGCCAGTTTGTATATCCTTGCAGACAAGCTCTCTATTAAAAATCTTCTTGTATCTATGGGTCAAGCTGCACTTCTAAAAGATAATAACTTCAACAGCGGAACAATAACCCTATATGCTTCATTACTGGGAAGATTAAACGCAATCGTGCCAAAAGCCGATATCTCAATTGAAAATGTAAACATCAAAAACATTCCGTCTGCAACAACAGTTATTCTTCCTGTTTCTAAAATAAATATATTTGCAGAAAAGAAAACTTTCAAAGGAACGGCCTCAGCTAATAACTTTAAAGCTATCAACCCTGGTGCAACTGTTTCAATACCTTATACAACTGCGACAATTGAAGAAAAAGCAATCACAGTTAATCCTGCAAATGTAGTTATAGATAAAATCAGATTTTCTGTTTCAGGTGTAATTAAAAATTATCTAACAGAAAAAATGATACTGGATTTTAAAACAGTAGGGGACCTAAATTCGAATTTGAACGGATATTTTTATCCGATAAGCCAAAACTTAGACCTAACATACTCCATACCTGCTATTTGCGCATTGCAAATTCCGGGATTTAATGACGCAACTATAAAAGTAAAAGGGAATACGACTATTACCGGTAGCACTATAAATCCAATCCTAAAAGGGAACTTCAACATTCCATTAATTTCAATTCCTGAAATGCTGGTAAAAATACTTGATATGACGCTATCTCTTAATGGACCGATGTTTGTCGGCAACGGTAAAATAGAAAAACTAGTCTCAGGCGGAATCACCGCAGAAAAACTATATGCAGATTTCGTTATGAAAAACGAAATGTTGTATTTAAAAAACATAACAGGCAACTCTTTCTCAGGTAAAGTAGGCGGAAAAGTTGATTACAATATGAACACAACAAAGACTGTAGTTGACTTTTATGGCAAAAATATGGATGCAACTTCAGCAATAGAAGGTGCTTCAGGAATAAAAAATGCCTTAAGCGGCACGCTTGATTTCAATACAAAAGTATCGCTTCAAGGAATCGAATATGAAGATATGATCAAATCATTGAAAGGTACATTCTCATTTGAAATAAATGATGGTGCTTTAGGAAGAATCGGAAGATTAGAAAACTTCTTAAACGCACAAAACATTATAACCAACAATATTCTAAGAGCTGCAATCAGCAACATTGGAGCGATTACAACCATAAAAGATACAGCAACCTTTAAATATATAAAAGGAAATATGATATTTAAAAACGGTTGGGCAGAAATTTCATCTATACAAACTTGCGGACCAACGATGGCTTATCATGTAAACGGGAAATACAACATATTAAACGGCACAACAAATGTAATAGTACTTGGCAGATTAAGTTCAAATGTTGTTGCACTTTTAGGTCCATTAGGCGACTTATCAGTAGATAAATTAACATCATACATACCAAAATTTGGCACACTGACTTCTATAATTATTAAATCTATGACAACAGACCCTGCTAACGAAAATACAGCATTGATTCCAGAACTATCTTCAGGACAAAAATCTTATAAGGATTTCAAGGTAGTATTCAACGGCGGAATAGAAAGCCAATCATCCGTAAAATCGTTTAAATGGTTAACAAAAACCGATACTTCCGCAATAGATTTTAAAAGCACGGTTAAAGATGTAAAAAAACAAATAACCGATCTTAAAAAAGAATCAATCGAGTTCAAAAACTCAACCATAACTGATACAAAAAACAAAATTAACGAACAAAAAGAAAAAATCAAAAACTCGAAAGAAGAACTTAAGAATCTATTCAAATTCTAATATTGATAAAACAATCAATTTAGAATAAAATCATAATCGTAGAGTGAAAGAGGTAATAAAAATGAAAAAACTTTTAACACTGGCTTGCATATTCTGCTTAACAGCTACTGTTGCTTCAGCGACAAATACAACTTACACAGAAAATGCTATCAACAAACTAAACACTAAAATAAACAAAGTTGCAGCACCTGTACTAACTAAAGAAAAAGAAGTACGTACAAAACAACAAGAAATAGAAACAGCAAAACAAAAACAAACAGCTGAAAAACAAAAGAAATTAGAAGAACAAAAAAAAGCACAAAAAGAATTTGTTGATAACAATAAAAAAATGATCCAAAACCAAAAAGATCTTTTAAACCAACAAAAAAAAGAAATCAAAGGATTGTTTTCAACAGAAACTAAAAAATAATTAATATCAAAACAAAAAGACTCAGAAATGGGTCTTTTTGTTTACAAAGTTAATATCCTTGCATTTGATTTTTTTAGCAGGATAATTTTATTGAAAGAACCATCAAAATGTTATATTTATTTATTTCAATAATTACATTTATATTTGCTGGTTTAGTCCAAATATTTTTTAAAGAAAAGTTCAAAGCAACTTTTTATTCTATTTTTTCATTTGTTGCTATGATTATCGGGCTAATCCCAAGCATATCTGTGCTATTTGATAATCGAACTGTAATCAAAACTATAAATTTCAATGGAATAATTGGGCGGGTAGATTTTGTACTTGATCCATTATCTGGATTTTTTATACTTTTATTTATTTCAATAGGTTTTATCGCTCTTCTGTATTCAAAAAAATATCTTGAGCCGTATAAAAAAAGTTTGTCCGCTCATTATTTTTTCTTTAGCTTGTACTTAGTCTCAATGATTTTAGTTGTAACTGTTCAGAACATTTTATTTTTCTTAATCTGTTGGGAATTAATGAGTTTAACTTCATTTTTCTTACTTTTATTTGAAAACGAAAAAAAAGAAGTGAGACAAAAAGCCATAAACTATCTAATAAATATGCAAATCGGAGTGTTATTCTTATTATCAGGATTTACGCTGCTTAACTTAAAGACTCACAGCTTAGCTTTTAGCAGCTTTGAAGGTCAAATTACTAACACAATATTCTTATTATTGACCGTCGGCTTTGGTATAAAAGCAGGTTTTGTACCTTTTCATTCTTGGCTACCAAAAGCACACCCTATTGCACCTTCTCACGTATCAGCATTAATGAGCGGTGTTATGATTAAAACAGGAATATACGGTATTCTAAGACTATTAACTTTTATCGAAACCCCATCTTTATCAATATCTTATCTGATTTTATGTATAGGAATTTTCTCTGCATTTTTTGGAATTTTATATTCTATAGCGCAGAGAAATTACAAAAAAATGCTTGCTTATTCTTCAATCGAAAACATCGGTTTAATAACTATTTCTTTAGGTATCGGCATGTTAGGATTGAGCTACAACAATAATATTATGAGCGCTTTAGGGTTCTTGGGAGCTTTTGCCCACATATTAAATCACGCAATATTTAAACCATTATTATTTCTATGCGCCGGATCTGTATTATCAAAAACTCATACTACCGACAGCGAAAAACTAGGTGGATTAATCAAACAGATGCCCTATACAGGAAGTGCATTTTTGATCGGTGCACTTGCTATATCAGCGCTGCCACCATTTAACGGTTTTATAAGTGAATTATTGATGTACCTTGCGATGCTTAACGGAATTTCAACAAAAAGCCATTTCCTTTTCCCTATATTAATAATCGCAATCGGTGCTCTTGCCTTTGTAGGAAGTATGGTACTGATAGGTTTTACGAACATCTTTAGTATCGTATTTTTAGGAGAAGCAAGATCAGAAAAGGCTCAAGTTAAAGAAGATAGTCCAAAATCAATGCTAACAGCTATCTACATACTAACTGCAGCAGCTATTTTAATCGGTTTGTTTCCACAATATATCTTGCAAATATTAATAAATCCGTGCAATTTATTCCTTAACCACCCAATTCACTTTCCATACAGTATCTTGAGCAAAGTTTCGTTAATCAATTTTATTTTAATACTTTTAATATCGGCTATTTTATTAGTAAGAGAATTTTTATTAAAAAACAAAAACGTAACGACAAATAGTACTTGGGGCTGTGCTTACGATAAACCAAATACAAAAATGCAATATACAAATTATTCGTATACAAGACCTTTTTTAGGATTCCTTACACCATTTTTTATAAGAGAACTTGATTTTAAAAATATAAAGGAAATTTTTCCTCAAAAAACACACTTCAAGTCTAAAAACATTGATTTGTTTGAGCATTACATAATAAAACCAATAATCAATTTAGATAAAACTCTAATAGAGAAATTTTACTGGGTACAAAGCGGAAACGTCCAAAAATATTTGTTATACGGTTTAATCTTTTTGCTTCTGGTAATAATTTGGGTGGTGAAAAAATGATTAAATTACTATTATTATTGACGCTTCCATTTCTTTTTACCGGAATAATAAACAAATCAAAAGCTATTATTTCAGGCAGACAAGGTGCTTCTATTTTTCAGCCATACTTTGACTTTATAAAACTAATGAAAAAAGGTATAGTTCTCAGTAAAACAAGTTCTTTTATATTCAAAATAGCACCTTCTATAAATATAGCCTGCACAATAATTGCAGCGCTGGTCTTGTGCGTATTTCATTTTGAAGGTGATTTTATTTTATTTGCATACGTTCTTGCACTTGGCAAATTCTTTT
>JAEZOG010000234.1 GCA_023414155.1 Cyanobacteria bacterium OH_CFB_184
CATATTTTGTCATTTCTGCAGATTTTACATCCATTGTTATTATAGGGTTACCCGTTCTGACAAATGGAGAATATATTTCTTGCATTATTTCTGTGGCTTTTTCAGAATCAGATCCAACAATAATTCTGTCTGGTTTCATAAAGTCTTCAACGGCAGCACCTTGTTTTAAAAACTCAGGATTTGAAACCACATCAAATTCATAATCAGTTTGGCTTTTTATTAATTCTGAAAGCTTTTCTCCGATTCCAATAGGAACGGTTGACTTGTTTACGATGACTTTGTATCCGTTTAATGATTTGGCTATTTCTGTTGCCACTTGAAAAACTGCTGTTAAATCAACATTTCCTTCTCCATTTTGTGGAGTTCCTACGGCTATAAAGCATACATCGCTTTTTTGAACAGCACTTTTTAGATCATCTGAAAAAAATAATCTTTTTTCTTTTATGTTGGATTTTATTAAATCTTCAAGCCCTGGTTCATAGATTGGAATGATGCCTTGTTTTAGGGCTTTTAGTTTGTCTAAATTTTTATCTACGCAGATAACGGTGTTCCCCATTTCTGCAAGACAAGTGCCTGCAACTAATCCGACGTATCCCGTTCCAATCACGCAAAGCTTCATTATTTATTATTCCTTAATTTATTTTCAAAATATTCAATTGTTTTAACAAGCCCATCTTTTGTCTCTGTTTTTGGACTCCAGTTTAATTTTTCTTTAGCAAGAGAAATATCGGGTTTTCTTTTTGTTGGATCATCTGATGGAAGAGGCTTATAGGTGATTTTTGAGCTCGAATTAGTCAGTTCTATTATCATTTTGGCAAAATCTATAATTGGCGTCTCGATGTTATTTCCGATGTTTACAGGACCTGTAAAATCAGGTGTATTCATCATTTTAACCATTCCATCAACAAGGTCGTCTATATAGCAGAAAGAGCGGGTTTGAGAGCCGTCGCCGTATATTGTAATATTTTCATTTTTAAGTGCTTGAACTATGAAATTAGAAACAACTCTTCCGTCATTTTCAGCCATTCTTGGGCCGTAAGTATTAAAAATTCTGATTATTTTGCTGTCTACATTATTTTGTCTTTTGTAGTCCATCATCAAAGTTTCTGCGGCTCTTTTTCCTTCGTCATAGCAGCTTCTTAAGCCGATTGGATTGACATTTCCCCAGTAATCTTCTTTTTGAGGATGAACTTGGGGGTCTCCGTATACTTCTGATGTTGATGCTTGAAGAATTGTTGCTTTGCAACGTTTTGCAAGACCTAACATATTAGTTATGCCTAAAATTGAGGTTTTCATTGTTTTTATAGGGTTATACTGATAATGAATAGGACTCGCCGGGCAAGCAAGATTATAAATTTGGTCGATTTCTGCGTAGTATTCTTTTGTAATATCATATCTGACCAGCTCGAAGTGATCGTTCTCTAAAAGATGCCTGATGTTGTCTTTTGAACCGGTAAAGAAGTTATCAAGACAAATTATGTCATTTCCTTCAGAGAGTAATCTTTCACATAAGTGACTTCCGATAAAGCCGGCACCGCCCGTGATTAGTATTCTTTTCATTTTTGCCTCTTAAATTTTAGGAGCATTTTGTAAATAATGTGTATTTATATTCTATTTTAGTATAATAGATAGAAAAAGGGAATAATAAATGATTTTAGTTACAGGCGGGGCAGGATACATAGGTTCTCATGCGGTTATTAACCTTGTAGAAGAGGGTTTTGACGTTTTAATCTTTGATAATTTAGAAACAGGTCATATTGAAATAGTTGAGGAATTAAAGTGGATTTCTCCAAAAGTCGAGTTTGTTCAAGGTGATTTGAAAAATTTTCAGGAGATTAATGTTGTATTTCAGCAACATAAAATTGATGCTGTGATGCATTTTGCTGCAAATTCACTTGTTGAAGAGTCTGTTAAAAATCCTGAACAATATTATTACAATAACGTATTTGGTTCTCTAAATCTTTTTAGAGCTATGCTTGAAAATGGTGTAAAAAAAATTATTTTTTCTTCAACATGTGCAACTTATGGCGATCCAGTTTATTTGCCTATAGATGAAAAACATCCTCAAAATCCTATAAACCCGTATGGACAAACAAAGCTTATAATAGAAAAAATATTAAAAGATTATGATAAGGCCTACAACTTAAAGTCGATTATGCTTAGATACTTCAATGTTATAGGAGCTGATAAAAAAGCCAGAGTCGGTGAATGGCACGATATTGAGACTCATCTTGTTCCAAATATATTAAAATCAGAATTTAAAAAATCTGAAGCCTTTAAAATTTTTGGAAATGACTACGACACAATCGATGGCACTTGTGTAAGAGATTATGTCAACGTTGAGGACCTTGTTGAGGCTCATAAAAAAGCATTAAAATTATTAAACAAAACAAATACTTCAGATATTTTTAATCTTGGAACAGGTTGTGGCAACAGCGTTAAAGAAGTTTTTGATCAAACAGAAAAAGTTTTAGGCAGAACTATTAATTGTGAAGTTTTCCCTCGCAGAGATGGTGATCCTGCCAAACTTTGCGCAGATAACAAGAAAGCTCAAGAAGTTTTGGGCTGGAAGCCTGAGCAATCTATGGGTACTTCAATACTTACAGCTTATGAATGGGAAAAAAGGCTTCAATCTATAATTAATTAGTTTTGTTATTTTCTTCTTTTTTGGCAATAGGTTTTATTATTAGAGGTTTTACAAACTCTAATGTTCCAATCATTCCTAGTACAGAAGAAGCTACTTTCAGAGTATTTGAAATTGCTTTTGGTTTAGAAATTATACTTGCCATTGTTCCTAGTGCTGTTGCACAAAAGAAGCTTAAATAGCCTTTAAATATACATCTTGGGACAGACACTGTATCATTTATGTCTTTGTATAAACTTGTTTTTGCATTGATCGTATCAAAAAAAGAGTCTTGCAATGATTTTTTTTCTTGAGGCTTACTCTCTGCCTTTTCAGCTTTAGGTGTTTCGTTTGACTCAGTTTCTTGTGGTTCAGCTTCTATGGGTTTTGCATTGACGATTTGAGTTTCGGCGTTTTTTAATTCCGGTGATATCTCAACTGTATCTTTAGCAACGATTTCAGGTTGTTGCGGTTGAGTTTTTGGTGTTATTGGATTTGTATTTTGTGTATTAAAAGTAAAGTTGCTGAAATTTTTATTAATGTTAGAAACTGGAAATGTCATTTTTCTTCTCCGTTAAGCTTTACTCTTATAACAGCTGAACATTATTTTTTTTGCTAGCTGAATTTTAAAAAATGAATATTTTTAACTGTGTTATAATTGCTACAGAAATTATAAATAGGATGATATTTTTGGGCTCTTATCAAAATATAATCGCTTGTATTCACCCAGACTTAAAGGTTTTGGATGAAAATTTATATAAAATTCTTAAAGAAAAAGAAAACGATTTAACAGGAAAGTTGGAAAAATATCTTTTTTCTAAGTCAAAAAGAATCCGTTCTGTTTTGATATTTCTTTTTTCTAGGGCAATTGATTTTAAAGAAACTGATAAAGCATACAAACTAGCTGCTGTAACTGAACTTATCCATAATGCAACCTTAATACACGATGATGTTATTGATGATTCTGATGTTAGACGTGGCGAAACTACTCTTAATTATGAATTTGATGCTGATCTTGCAGTTGTTGCGGGGGATTTTTTATTATCTATTGCGTTAGAAGAAATTTTATCTATCAATTGTTCAGATGTTATAAAAATATTTGCAAAATCACTAAGAAAACTTTGTGAAGGTGAAATAAGCCAGTATTTTAATAAAAATAAAAAGACTTCACTTGATGAATATATTAATAAATCAGAGCAAAAGACAGCAACGCTTTTTAAAGCCGCCCTGCTTGCTTTAGATGCTGTTAATGGTCACAAAAATACAGAACAAATTTGTAAATTTGCTACAAACTTTGGGATTGCTTTTCAAATAAGGGATGATTTATTAAATATTATTGAAATCGATAAATCAAAACCGATTTTTAATGATATTAAAAGCGGTATTTATACTGCTCCTGTTTTGTTTTATTTACAAGAGCAAGGTGAAACGCCAGAAGAAATAACTGATAAGCTGTTAAATGATATTAGAAACTCTTGTGCGATTGAAAAAACTAAGCAATTAATACATAAGCATATTACCTTAGCTATTGATTCTTTAGATTTTCTACAAGATAATCTCTACAAGCAGTCAATTTTAAAATTGTGTAAATATATATCCGAGGATGAGAAAAGTGAATCTTAACAAAGAAAAAGTCAAAGCAATACTTAGAGAAGTCATCGAAACAATTATTTTTGTAGTCGTAATGGTTATTGTTATAAGATTTTTCATCGGAGAAATCAGATGGATTCCATCTGCATCAATGCATCCTACTTTAGTTGAGGGTGATAGAGTTTTCGTAGAGAGATTTTCGCGTTTTTATTCAACTCCTGATCGTGGAGATATAATGGTTTTTTATCCTCCAGGAGAAACATTGCCGACAGATTACGGTGCTGTTTTTAGGAGATTAACTGGTTTTGCTTGTAAAGATGTAGCTTATATTAAACGAGTTGTTGGTTTGCCTGGTGACAGGTTCGAAGTTGTGAGAAAACCTGATGGCGTTTACAACGTTGTAATTAATGGCACGCCTCTAGTAGAACCATATGTTCAAAATCCAATGGATTACATTCCTTGTAGCTCTAATATGTACTGCGGACCTTTCGTTATTCCAAAAGGGCAGTATTTTATGATGGGTGATAATAGAGGTAACTCGCAGGATTCAAGATTCTGGGGATTTCTTCCTCAAGAAAGATTTATCGGTAAAGCCAAATTATTGTTCTGGCCGCCAACACACTTTGATTTTTTTAAAAAACAAAGTTACTAAATTATAAAGAGTTAATTATCGCTTGAGTGAACTCTTCTGTTGAAGAGGTTCCACCTAAATCGCAAGTTAAAAATTCACCTTTTTCAAGAACTTTCATAAGTGCTTTTTCGATTTTTTCAGCAGTTTCTCTTTCTTGAATGTATTTAAGCATTTCAATTGCTGAAAGTAAAAGCGCAGTAGGATTAGCCTTATTTTGTCCTTTTATATCAGGTGCTGAACCGTGGACAGGCTCAAATACTGCATAGTCTATTCCGATATTTGCGCCTTGAGCAACTCCAAGTCCGCCGATTAACCCTGCTGCAAGATCCGAAACGATATCACCATATAAATTTGGAAGCAGTAAGACATCAAATTTTTGAGGGTTTTGAACAAGTTGCATGCACAAGTTATCAACAAGTATTTCTTTGTATTCAATGTTTGGGTATTTTGCGGCGACTTCTTTTGCGCATTCTAAAAATAGTCCGTCAGTAAGCTTACAAATATTAGCTTTTGAAACAGCCCATACTGTTTTTCTGTTGTTTTTAACCGCATAATCAAACGCAAATTCTGCAATTCTCAATGAAGCAGGTCTTGTAATTATTTTTATAGATTCAGCTGTATTTTCATCTATTTGTCGTTCTATTCCTGCATAAAGGTCTTCTGTATTTTCTCTTACAACAATTAAATCAACATCTTTAAACAGAGTTTTTACTCCGGGTAAATTTTTTGAGGGTCTTAAGTTTGCATACAAATCTAATTCTTTTCTTAAAGCAACATTTACGCTTCTAAAACCCTTGCCGATTGGAGTAGTAACAGGTGCTTTTAATGCGATTTTATTCTTTTTTATTGAATCTATTACTCTTTGTGGAAGCGGTGAACTTTCTGTTTCTACAACATCAGCTCCAGCGTTTTGGATATCCCAGTTTATTTCAAGTCCTGCTTTTTCAATTATTTTTACAACAGAATTTGTGATTTCAGGACCTATTCCATCTCCGGGTATAAGGGTAATAGTTTTCATGATTTTACCTTTCGTAGTTCTCTTTTAAAAATTTTAATAAGAATTTAAGTGCGACTTGAGAAAAAATATATTTTATTATTCTTCTTGATAAAAAGCGGTTTGCGTTGAAACTAATGGTCTGTGTTTTATCTTTGTTAGAAACGCTTATGTATATTAGTCCTATAGGTTTTTTAGGCGTTGCCCCTGTTGGACCTGCAATCCCTGTTGTAGAAAGAGAGATGTCGCATTCTGTCGTGTTTATAAGTCCTCTGGACATTTCTGAAGCCACTTCTTCGCTAACGGCCCCGTGTTCGACGATTGCTATTCTTGATACATTCAGATATTTTTCTTTCGCCTTATCTGAATAAGTTATAAAATTTTCTTTTATAAAATCTGAACTTCCTGATAAATCAGTCATTCTTGAGCTTATCAATCCACCTGTACAGGATTCAGCTATTGAAAGCTTTAGATTGTTAATCGTTAAATATGCAGCAATTTTTTTCTCGAGCTTTAATCCTAAAAAACACGGTATAAGTCCAAGACCAGCAATTATATTTAGTGTTGAATTTGTTATTTTTTGAATAATTTTCATTTAGTATAAAGGCATATCCAGTGGTTTTAATAACATTAGGTTTAGGGTTTCTCCTTGGTTTAATTGAAGGTTTTCACCTTTTTTAAACACATCAACAATAGAATCTCCCAAGAAGTAAATTCCTGCTACAGGAGCAGATACCATAGCTGTCATTGGTGCTAAAACGTATTTAGGGTAACCTTCGAGGATTTGATCACCGGTTTGCCATCCCCATTTTGTTGAAACTTTAACTATTTTGGCTGTATTTTTTAAGTTCTGAACAGTTGCTGTTCCATAGTTTGTTTTGCTTCCAAGTCCGCCATCATAAGTCAGGTTTTTGCAATGAGCTATTCCCACTTTTAAAGGAACTTGTCTGCCTGTAGAGCTTACTATATGGTCAAAATCAAGATATATAACGGCTCCTTTTGACAGCATTCTTCTTGGAGAAATTTTATCAACAGAACCTCTTATTACGCTCCCTGATGGAACTACTA
>JAEZOG010000239.1 GCA_023414155.1 Cyanobacteria bacterium OH_CFB_184
TCCTATAACTGATTTTTTATCACCGCTTTTTTTATTTAAACTTTGATCAAGCAGCACTTGTGATTTTAATTCTGATGCTCTTTTCCAGTTTTTGAAGTTGAAATAGCTGCCATAATACCCGTCAAAACCTGCGTCTAATAATTTTTGATAATTAGTAAACACAGCATATTCTGATACAGGTGAATTCCAACTGTTTGAGGATTCTGCCAAGAACAAAAACTCAGGATCTTTTGCTCTTGCATATTTTATTAATTTGTCCCAAAACTCATATGGTTTAATGGTCGCAACGTCTGCTCTTATCCCATCTGCGCCAAGAGACATAAAATAGTCCACAAACTTTTTGTGATAATCAAGTAAATCTTGATTTAATGAGCCATCTTCGTTTTGTGTTTTAAAAAGTCTTACATCGGTCCAATCTGCTGGAACTACAGGTTGTTGTTTTCTGTCCAGTACAAAAAGATTTGGGTTTTTGATGTACAGGTCGTAAGAACCGCAGCTTGGTAAGTCTACGATAACTCTTATGTTTCTTTTATGACACTCATCAAAAAATAGTTTTGCTTGATCTTCAAGCGTAAGTTTGCTTTTAGGATCTTTTAATTGAGGATTTATACTTGCAAAGTCGCTCATTGCATATAGTGAACCGGCTGTACCAAGTGATTTTATCTTGCCAACAGGTGTTATTGGCAATAAATGTATAGTATTTATTCCTATGCTTGCAAGTGCATCAAGGTTTTGAATAGCGTTTGTAAAATAACCTGGTTCTTCACCTTTTTCAATGTCGATTATCTCGTCATTGTTGGCATCTTTCGCGCCAAATGTACGCATATTTATTACATAAATAACCGATTCATTGTTTATAAACATGTTTCTTAGGTTATTTGTATTGTAAATGCTGTCTTTTGCATAGCAACTTAGCTGTACAGTTGCTAATAATAATATAATTGCTGTTGTAAATATCTTTTTCATGACAGCATTATATCAAAAATTTGTTGTTAGTGTTTTATTGTTTGTCTTATAATATAAAAAAACATTTAGTGAGGATGAAATGAAAGATAAACTCGAAAGTATATATTCTGTTGCAGTAGCTGAATTAGAGCAAGTTAATGCTTTAACAGAATTAGAAGAAGTCAAAGTTAAATATCTTGGTAGAAAAAGTGAGTTAACTAATATTAAGAAAAATTTAAAAGATCTTTCTGTCGAGGATAAAAAAATTGTTGGTGCTTTAGCTAATAAAATATCAGTCGATTTAGAAAAAGCTTTTGCAGAGAAATCTGAAAACTTATATAAAGAAGAATTGAATAAAAAATTAAAACTCGAAACTATCGATATTACTTTGCCTGGCGATTATGTTCCACAAGGAAAAGTTCATCCTTTAACGCAAACAGTTAATGAAATAGTTGAGATTTTTCAAGGCATGGGCTTCAGTATGGTTAAAGAATCAAATAGTCCTGAAGTAGAAACAGAATTTTTTAACTTTGATATGCTTAACTTTCCGCCTGATCATCCGGCAAAAGATATGCAAGATACTTTCTATACAACTCTTGCTCCAAATGTAATTTTAAGAAGCCAAACTTCAAATTCTCAAATCAGAGGAATGCTTACTCAAAAACCTCCACTTAGAATTATTTCTCCTGGAAGGGTTTATAGATGCGAGGCTGTAAGCTCAAGAAAAAATAATCTTTTCCATCAGATTGAAGGTCTTCTTGTGGATAAAGAAATCACTTTTGCTGATTTAAAAGGCGTTTTAAATGAATTTATAAGATTATACTTTGGTTCAGCCAGACCAACCAGATTTAGAACAAGTTACTTCCCATTCACAGAGCCAAGCGCAGAAATCGATGTACAGTGTATTATGTGCGAAGGTAAAGGTTGCAAAACTTGCTCAGGAACAGGCTGGCTTGAGATATTAGGTGCTGGCATGATTGATGTAAATGTGTTGAAAAACGTTGGAGTTGATCCGGAAGTATATTCAGGATTCGCTTTTGGTATGGGCGTTGAAAGACTTACTATGCTTAAGTATGCTATTGATGATATAAGATTATTCTTCAATAACGATCAACGTTTCGTAAAACAGTTTTAAGAGGCAATATGTTAGCAAAAAGAATTATTCCTTGCTTAGATGTGAAAAATGGTGAAACCGTAAAAGGTGTCAATTTTGAGAATCTAAAATCAGCAGGCGACCCTGTAAAATTAGCGAAGAAATATTCTGATGAAGGTGCTGATGAGCTGGTTTTTTTAGACATTACAGCGACAAATGAAGCAAGAAAAACAACTGCAGGCATGGTTGAAGCTGTTGCAAAACAGGTTTTTATTCCTTTTACAGTCGGTGGCGGCATAAAAACAGTAGATGATTTTAAGACACTTTTAATGGCTGGTGCTGATAAAATTTCAATAAATTCTCAAGCTGTCAAAAATCCTGAGTTAATAAAGACAGCATCTGATTATTTCGGTTCTCAATGCGTTGTAGTCGCTATTGACGCTAAATTCATTGAGGGTGACTTTTATGTCTTCATTAATGCAGGAAAAGTAAATACCGGATTAAAATTAAAGGATTGGGCTAAAACAGTTGAAAATCTGGGCGCTGGTGAAATTCTTCTAACTTCGATGGATGCAGATGGCACTCAAGCTGGTTTTGATTTAAAAATGACAAAGTTAGTTTCTCAACTTGTTGGAATTCCCGTTATCGCTTCTGGTGGAGCGGGACCA
>JAEZOG010000262.1 GCA_023414155.1 Cyanobacteria bacterium OH_CFB_184
TAATAAAAACGGACAAGTTGGCGTAGGCTGTGCTAAAGCAGCTGAAGTTATCGTAGCTATTCAAAAAGCAGTAGCTGATGGTAGAAAAAACTTAATCAATGTGCCAATTTTCAAAACAACAATCCCACACCCAATCACAGGTCGTTCAGGCGCTGGTAGCGTTATGTTAAAACCTGCTTCACAAGGTACAGGGGTTATCGCAGGTGGTGCTGTTCGTGCAGTACTAGAATTAGCTGGTATTGAGAACATCCTAAGCAAATCTTTAGGATCAAAATCTCCACTTAACGCAGCTTATGCAACAGTTGATGCATTAAAATCACTAAGATCATTCGGAGATGTTGCAAAAAAACGTGGTATTACACTTAAAGAAATGCTTAACTAAAAGGAAGACTAAAAATGACAGATAAACTATCAAAAATACAAATAAAATTAATAAAAAGCTTAATCGGTTCAACTGAAAAGCAAAAAAGAGTCGTTTACGGCTTAGGACTTAAAAAAACAAACCAAGTTGTTGAACACTTTAACAGCCCAACAATTTTGGGAATGGTAAACAAAGTTTCACACCTTGTAGAAATCGTAAAATAGTTTATAAAATTAAGCCTGTTGGCGAAGATTAAGATTAATGCCAAACAGGAAATTCTATACTAAATTAAATTAAGAAAGGTAATTATAAAATGTCAGAAAGAATAACTTTAGAAGATCTTAGACCTGCTGACGGCGCAACTAAAAATACAAAAAGAGTTGGTCGTGGAAGAGCTTCTGGTCACGGTAAAACAAGTTGTCGTGGTCACAACGGTGAAGGCCAAAGATCTGGAAGATCAGCAAAAAGAGGCTTCGAAGGCGGACAAATGCCAGCTTATAGAAAAATGCCTAAATTAAAAGGATTTAATAACTTCAACGCTATCAACTACGCAGAAATCAACGTATCTGATCTTGAAAAATTAGGTAAAACTGAAGTTGATTTAGAAGTTTTAAAAGAAGCTGGTAAAGCTCACAACTCTACAGCAGAACTTAGAGTTCTTGGCAACGGCGAAATAACAAAAGCAATCACTGTAAATGCTAGATATTTCACAGCTTCAGCTAAAGAAAAAATTGAAAAAGCAGGCGGAAAGGCTCAGTTAGTATAATGCAACAACTCAAAATTAAACCACCCACTATGGAAGAATTGATATCTATGTTTAAGGTATCAGGTCTAAAAGAAAAACTTATATTCACTTTATTGATGATTGCAGTTTTTCGTTTATGTACTCAACTTCCATTGTTTGGTATAAATAATGAGGTATTTGCTAATATTGCCGCAGGCAACAATATTATTGGCTTTTTAGATATGTTCTCGGGCGGTGCGCTTGGGAACGTATCTATAATTGCTCTTGGTATTGGACCTTACATTACATCATCAATTATAATGCAGCTTTTAACCGTTGTTATACCGCATTTAGAACAACTTCAAAAAGAAGAAGGTGAAGCCGGAAGAAGAAAAATTTCACAATACACAAGATTATTTACTGTAGTTATTGCAGCAATCCAATCTATCGTATTTTTCTTATTTCTAACTCACTCAGCATCTGCAGCTATTTTACCTGATGTAAACAAAGGTTTATTCATGATCGGTTCAGTGCTTATATTAACGGCTGGTTCAGTCTTTACTATGTGGCTTTCTGAATTGATGACTGAAAAAGGCATCGGAAACGGTGCATCAATGTTGATATTCTGCGGTATAATCAGCAAAATCCCATTTTACTCAAATCAAACCGGCATAATGGTAGCAAATGATCCACGTCTTCAACTTGGGTTAGTTTTATTGTTAATTATTTTCTTTGCTACAATGCTTCTTATTGTTATATTACAGGAAGCTTCAAGAAAAGTAATTATCGTAAACCCTAAACGCCAAGTAGGAAACAAGGTTTACGGAGGAATGAATACATTTATTCCTTTCAAATTAAATCCTGGTGGTGTAATGCCTATTATCTTTGCGGTTGCTATCTTGTTGTTCCCGACAACTGTGTTGAGCATTGTTGGACAGTCAGATATATTGAAAGGACCATTAAAGGAAATAATAACTCAAAGCTCATTATGGTTCCATCCAGCCAGCATAAGCTATAACGTTGTGTACTTCTTATTAATTGTTGGATTGACTTTCTTTTATGCATCAATTATGCCAAATATGCAGCCTAAAGAAATCGCTAATAATTTAAAGAAACACGGCTCATCAATACCTGGTATCAAACCGGGTAAACCAACTGCTGAAGCTTTAGATAAGATTTTAAGCAGGGTAACATTCCTAGGTGCAGTAGGTCTTGGTACAATTGCATTAATTCCTTCACTAGGAAGCCATATTACCAACATCACTACACTACAAGGTCTTGGAGCGACTTCTCTAATAATCATGGTTGGGGTTGCACTAGACTTTATAAATCAGATCAAAACACACTTGCTTTCAAGAAATTATGAAAGTTTCTTAAAAGAATAAAAACTGTGAAACAAAATATAAATCCAAAAGGTAAATGATTTTTTTCGTTTACCTTTTTGCATTATAATCCCCTGTCGAAAAATATGCTATAATGTTCGAGTCTAAAGTGTAATAGGGTTGTAAAAATGAAAAAAGAATTAATTTTTATCGGGCCACCAGCTAGTGGCAAAGGAACTCAAACTGCAAGATTATCAAAAGAGTTAAATTTTCCTCATGTAGACACTGGTTCATTACTTAGAAGCGCTATTAAAAATGAAACAGAAGCAGGGAAAATTGCAAAAAGCTACATCGAAAAAGGTCAACTTGTACCAAAAGAGCTTGTAGCAGAGATAATTAAAGATCGACTAATGCAAGATGATGCAAAAAACGGTTTCATTTTAGATGGATACCCAAGAAGCATAGAACAAGCAGAAGCATTAGATGAGATGCTAAATGAAATAGATAAAGATATTGATGCTAAAATTAAAGTATTATACTTCGATATACCTATAGACAATTTAATCGAAAGAATAGTAAATAGAAGATCTTGTCCTTCATGTGGCGCGATTTTCAACGTAAAAACAATGCCAATCAAAAAAGAAGGTTTTTGCGATCACTGCGAAACACCTCTTGTAACAAGAGCTGATGATACTGAAGAAATTGCAAAAGCAAGATTTAATACTTATTTTTCTGAAACTGCACCTCTTGTAGAATTCTATGAAAAGAGAGGGCAATTAGTCAGAATCAAAGCTGATGGTTCGATAGAAGATGTATACAGCAAATTAAAGGAAGCAATAGAATAATGTCCATAACAAGAAAATCGAGAGAAGAAATAAAGCTAATTAAAAGAGCAGGCCACGTAGTTGCACTTGTTCATCAGGAAATGAAAAACCTTATAAAACCAGGTGTATCGACTAAATATCTCGATGAAATTGCTTACCAAATAATAAAAGACAACAAATGTGAGCCTTCATTTTTAGGCTACAATGGTTTTCCTGCAAGCATCTGTGCATCACTAAACGAAGAAGTCGTCCACGGAATTCCTTCTGATAAAACAATATTAAAAGAAGGTGACATAATTGCAATCGATGTTGGGGCTACTTATAGAGGACTTGTCGGTGACGGAGCCTGGACCTACACAGTAGGAGACGTCTCTACAGACTGCAAAAAATTGCTCAAAGCTACAGAAGAATCTCTTTTAGCTGGTATTTCAAAAATGAGAAATGGCGCTTTATTAGATGAAGTCTCTGGAGCAATTGAAGATGTCGCAAACTCTTATGGACTAGGTATTGTAAGGCAATATGGAGGCCACGGAGTAGGCAGAAACATGCACGAAGAGCCTTTTGTCTTTAATTATAGAGTAGGCAATAAAACAGTCTTGAAAACTGGTATGACGATTGCAATTGAACCGATGTTAAACCTGGGAACAGACGACGTATATGTACTTGAAGATGAATGGACTGTCGTAACAAAAGACCATTTGCCTTCTGCACACTTTGAGCATTCTGTACTTATAACAGACGATGGTCCAGAAATACTAACCAAGATTCAAGACTAATAAAATATAAACCTATAAGTTATAGACTAAAAGATTGGTTATACTACATTTTTTAGTCTATAATATTATAGACAACTACAAGTATAATAGGTTAAACAAAATGATAGAAATGAGAGTAATGGGTATAGCCATAGACACAAGATCAGGCTCCCCAATAGTAGTTTTACACGATAAAGAAAATAGGAAAGCACTTCCAATATGGATAGGCTCCGCTGAAGCAAGCGCTATTATAAGAAAGATTGAAAACATAAACGTTTCAAGACCAATGACTCATGATCTATTGACTGATGTAATCATCAAGACTGGTTTTGAAGTTGAGAAAATTGAAATAAATGACGTCGATAAAGAAACTTACTTTGCCACAATATTTTTAAGAGATGAAAATGACAAAGTAATTGAAATAGACGCAAGACCTTCAGATGCGATTGCTCTATCTATCAGAGCAGATGCACCGATATTTGTCACTGCAAATGTACTTGCAGATGGTTCAATATCCTGCGACAACTCAAAAGATGAAGAAGAAGCAAAAGAATTTAGAGATTTTATTCAAAGTATCAAGCCTTCTGATTTTGAACGTTTAATGAAGGGCGATACAGAATCTGATCAATAATTTCTATTGTATTTTTTACAGGAGACTTCATTTTTAGCTTAAAAAATGAAGAGTTGTAATTACCTTTGTAGAAATTCTTTATTTCTTCTTTTTCTAAATTTAACGCGCAGAGTCCAATGTAAGATTCGGTTTTTGTGAAATGATCAAAAAATTGCATAATAGTTTTATTCCTGATTTAGTGTATAATATATTTAACAAAATCGCAAAGAAAATCAATCAAAAATACGAAAGGAAAAAACCATGGCAAAAATTACAAAAGAAATGAGCATCATAGAAATAGTACAAAATTATCCTGAATCACTTGAAGTATTTGCTAAATATGGACTAGGATGTATCGGATGCGCTGCTGCTAGATTTGAAAATTTAGAAGCAGGAGCAAAAGTTCACGGTGTTGATCCTGACAAAATGGTTGAAGAAATCAACGCAATAATAGGCGAATAATATTATTAAATTCATAAAAAATCCGGTATCATATGATACCGGATTTTAGTTTTTAAACTTTTAAACTAAATGCTATTTTGTAATCTGGATAGGTACTGTAGCAAACTTGCTGTAAGTAAACATTTTATTAACCGGTTCAGCTTTGCATTCTTTTTTCGGTTCTACAGAACTTTCTTCAAGATTATTTTTAATAATGAATTTAACCAAATTTGAATTCAACATATATTCCCCACCATGAAATTAACTTACATCTATATAAAGAAATAAACACTAAAAATATTGCCTCTAATGCTATAATATTTACAATTGTTAAAATAAAAGCGAAAGGTTTATGCTACAATAGACTAAAGGTGTTATAT